>NZ_JBMVQX010000004.1:0-172291 GCF_050522745.1 Myroides sp. C15-4
TAACCCATAACTCATAACCCATAACTCATAACCCATAACTCATAACCCATAACTCATAACCCATAACTCATAACCCATAACTCATAACCCAGTTATCGCTTCGTTTTAATCAATTGATTTACACGATACATCAAGAGGATACTCAAGCAAGAAACACCTACAACAACATAGCCTACAATGTCATAGTTCATTAGGGGGCTATTTTTGTGCTCTTGATAAACGATAAGTCCTGCGATTGCTGCGGCAATTCCGCCAGCAATCTGTTGAATAGAGGAGTTGATGCTCATAAAAGCACCGCGATCTTTTCCTTCAGGTACAGCACTAGTAAGTGCAGAAGATGGTACCATGCGGCTCATAATTCCGAACATCATGAAAATATTAATCAGCATAACCAACCACAGCGGAATTTGCGCCATATTCGTATACACCACACAAACGAGCATCAACCAAAAAGAAGCGATACTAAAGAGGAGGTATTTGTTCATTTTATCACTGAGTTTACCAATAAAAGGCATAAAAATAAGAGAAGTTACTCCCGAAACCATAAAGAGCAAAGGCAATTGATCCGGATGCACTCCTAAGTTATTAACGGCAAATATAGTACCGAAGGGCATCATCATAAAGCCGCCTACGGATAGAAAGGTAGTAGCGACAAAACCGATGCGGTATTCTTTGTTTTTGAGCGTATTCCATAAGTGAACCAGCGGTTTATTTTCTTGTTGTAAAGCCAAATGTGCATTGACAGGACGTAGGTATAGGAAAATAAGCAATGCGATAAGAATGGAAAGAGCGACAATTAAAAAGAAAGGAGCTTCCCATACCCATTTATTAGCAATATAAAGACCAATGGGAATACCCAATACTTGACTCGCCCCAAATCCCATTTGAATAAATCCCATCACGCGTCCACGTTGTTGTAAGCTAAAGATATCTGTTATGATTGCCATAGAGATAGAACCGATTACACCGCCAAATAGACCCGTGAAAATTCGAGCTGCAACCAGTGTTTCATAGGAGTAGGCCAAACCACAGAACAAGGTTCCAACGATAAAACCAATATAGAAGAACAGCAATAATTTTTTGCGATCAAATTTATCCGCAAAACCTGCGGTTAGTAGCCCCGATGCACCTGCACTAAAAGCATAAGCCGATACCGCAATTCCAAAATCTTGCGTATCCATGGCTAAACTCTTTAGGAGTAAATCCCCTAAGGGTGCCATAACCATAAAATCTAAAATAACGGTAAATTGGGTAATAGCCAGTATAAAGATGACAAATTTCTCATACCTTGAAAAAGGTATTGTTGTCTTTGTTTCCATAATTGAATGATCTATGCGTTCTACTTGTTCCTTTTGATTCCTGTGTTGAGGAAAGGAAAAAGCATGCAAATATAGCGCTTTATTAAGTGTAAAGAACAGTTTGTCTAAGGGGGGTAGTGCTATTTAGAATTAGATAAAATAGCGAAAATAAACTACTATTTGTCACTAAATAGATAGAAGAACAATTTAGTTGACACGCAGTTTGAACGGCGTGTTGATGACAAATAGTAGTAGCTAAAAATTGAATGAAAATCTTTAAGTGAGTAATAATAACTCAATTTATGTATGTTCTTCTCGAATGCTACCTACTATAGAAACAATTTCTAAAAAGGGCCTTCGAAAGGAATAAACAACTAATTTATAGTTAGCAAAAAGTATACCTATTATTATTAGTTTGCTGGTATAAAGGAAAAATTATTTGAATAGTTTATGTAAAATGCGATTTTAGCGTGTAAGTATTTGATTTGTTTATTTTATAGTGACCTATAAAAGAGGAACAACCTATGGAATCATTTTGTACTTTGTGCACTCAATATGCACTATGATAGCAACAACTACAGAACAAGAGAACGAGTATTACGAGGCACTTCGCATTTATACGGAGGAGACCCTATTTGAAACTGCATACCCTGGACGTCCCTATCGCCCCAAGCGATCGTCTATTTTGTTTGTCTACACAGGACGCATCCGAATGAAGGAACAAATCCATGAAATTGAAATTACCCGTACTTCTTTTCTCTTGATTAACACCAAGTATGTATATGAAATCTTAGAAATTGAACCCCACACCGAGTTTCGCTTGTTGGGCTATGATCGCGATTTTGTAGAACACAACACCTTTCAACTAAATCGAGTGAAAGTGTACAAAGATTTGAAAAATCAATTGAGGCGAATTTTTACCATTCCCACGGAAGAATTTATTGTGTTTTGGGATAACCTAACCTTGTTGATCTACTATACCCAACACCACAAAGAGATTGCTTATGCGGAGCAGATCATTCAAAATTACTTCAATATCTTGTTGTACCATTTGGTTAGTATCGTTACTCCTTTGCACGAAGAACAAGTCTTGCAACTCAGTCGACAACAAAAACTGGCTTATGCGTTCTTTAACCTAGTAGCTGAACACTATTTGCAATCTAAAAGCGTACAGTTTTACGCAGATGCTATGCATATATCCATCCGTTATTTGAGTGCGGTTGTGAAGGAAGTCGCTCAACGAACACCCAATCAGATTATCAGTGAATTTGTGGTAAATGAGGCTAAAGCTCAATTAAGTACAACGACGAATTCACTCAAAGAAATTGCAACTACCTTGCATTTTAGTGATCAATATGCTTTTACTCACTTCTTTAAAAAACATCAAAAAATGAGTCCAACGCAATATAGGGCCTCATTTAAAAGTAAGAAATAGTACTTTTGAACATCTAATGGTTAATTTCGATCATTGTGACTCGAGTAGAAGCAAATTAACTTTGTCTGCCTAAAACAAAGTGAAGAATGAAAAGTAAATGGCGCATAATCTTGGGTGGTTTTGCAGCTTTATTGTTTTCGACTACTGGGGGATATGCACAAGAGCATACCACAAAATTAACGGTAGACGAAATCATTGAGTTAGCGTTAGCCAATCACCAACAGTTGAAAATCAGCGCTCAACAAAAAGATATTGCAAATCAACAAACTCAAGTTTTAAAACTACAACAACTACCGACGATTGGCGTTTCAGCAACTGCTGCTTATATTGGAGACGCTTTAATTCTCGATCGGGATTTCTCTAAAGTAACGACAAATGATATGCCTCATTTTGGCAATTCTTATGCGATTCAGGCATCGGAATTACTCTTTAAAGGTGGCGCGATTAAAAAATCCATTGAACTCGCAAAAATTGGTGAGCAGATTGCTGCATTGGACTGGGTCAACGACCAACAAAGTATTAAGTTTTTAGTAATTTCCAGCTATTTAGATCTCTATAAGCTTTTAAATCAGCAAGAAGTTTACCAAAATAACAAGCAATTAGGGCAAATTCGACTAGAAAATGTCAAGCAATTTTACAGCCAAGGTATGTTGACCCGCAATGAAGTGATTCGCGGTGAACTGGCGTTGCAAAATATGGACCAGGCCTTATTAGTCGTGAATAACAAGCTAAATATTGTCAACTACAATTTGGCTATTGCCTTGGGATTGGATACCCAAACAACAATTTTACCAACGGAAGAAATTGACGAAAAGGAATTAGTAGGACTTTACGATCAGTATTTGTCATTGGCTTATGAACACCATCCAACCTTGCAATTAACCGATCAAGCGGTGTTAGCTGCGGATAAAAAAATTGCCCTTGCCAAAACAGACCAGTATCCTGCCTTAGCGGCGATAGGAGGGTATTCGATGAGCAGACCCATTACAACGTCAAATCCAGTCCTAGATATGTATTCGAATACGTGGCAGGTTGGCGTATCGTTGAACTACAGCTTAGACAATTTATATAAAACACCTAAAAAGGTCAAGTTAGAACGCTTACAAAAAGAAAAGGCAGAAGAAACGAAGGTATGGGCCATGCAACAAGTAGAAATGAGCGTACACGCTGCCTATTCTAAATATGAAGAAGCGATTCAAAATGCTCATTTGTTAGAAAGAAGTCAGCAATTGGCCCAAGAAAATTACCGCATTATCGAGGCAAAATACTTAAATCAATTGGCTATCCAAGCGGAAATGACAGATGCTACAAATGCCAAACTCGAAGCAGAATTGCAATATGCTAATGCTCAGATTAATGTACTTTATCAATATTACAGTTTAGTAAAAGCAACGGGAACGTTGTAAGAAACGAAGGATTATTCACATGGAACAAACAGACAATACGCATACGACACCGACAGAGCCACAAGCAAAAAAAAGTGCTCCGATTACGATTAATCACAAACAAGAGGTAACGAAAAAGCGAAAGATTATATTTTTAAACACCTTGACCTTTTTGGTTGTAGCTTTTGCTTTTTATTGGCTCTTAACCAAATACTTCCACATTGGAGATAAGGATTATACCGAATCGGCTCAAGTAGAAGAGTATATTAACCCAATCAATACTCGGGTATCAGCTTATATCAAGGATATCCGATTCATTGAACACCAAAGGGTTAAACAGGGAGATACACTTGTTATTTTGGATGAGAGCGAGATTCGCACCCAAGTAGAACAAGCAGAAGCGGCATATTTAAGTGCGATAGCTGCAAAAGAGGTAACCTTATCTGCTCGACAAACGGCAAGTAATACCATTGGCGTTTTTGACTCTAATATTCAAGGAGCACAAGCGCGTTTGTGGAATGCAGAGCAAAATAAAAATCGCTTTCAGCGCTTACTCAAAGTGGAAGCCGTGACACAACAGCAATATGATCAGATGAATACGGAGTATCAAGCGGCGAAAGCAGCGTATGATGCCTTGAAAAAACAACAAACGACAACGCGTTTATCCGTATCGGAAATCGACACGCGATTGGCTTTAAATGACGCAGATATCAAACGCACCAAAGCCATGCTAGCTATGGCGCAGCTCAATTTGTCTTATACCGTGATTCGCGCTCCTTATGATGGCACGATGGGAAGAAGATTGATTAATGCAGGTCAACTACTAAACCCAAGTCAGCAAATTACAACCATTGTGCGCGACAATGAGAAGTGGGTAACGGCGAATTTCTTAGAATCGCAAATGCCCGATGTGGAGATTGGAACTATTTTAACGATGACAGCTGATGCAGTAAGAGGAGAGCAGTTTGAAGGTGTTGTAACAGCTATTTCTGCTGCAACAGGAAATCGCTATTCTAGTATGCCAACGGACAATTCAACCGGTAATTTCGTCAAAGTACAACAGCGTATTCCCGTGCGTATTGAATTTACAGCGACCAATAAGCAAGAACTACTAGGTCGTCTAAAAGCGGGAATGAATATGAATGTCCAACTGAAAAATAAGTAGAACAACAGCGAATTTATGTATAATCAAGGTTTATTTCACTCTTGGGTTCCCAAGCCTATCATGCTATTACTCTTGGTGGTAATTGCACTGATTTTCTTTGGAGTAAGTGCCATTTATACGTCCAATATTACGTATCTCGTAGGGAGTACAGGCGCCATGAGTGAATACTATTTATGGGCGAATTATGCGAGTGTAGTGGGGATGGGAACGGTTATGCCTTTGATTGTCCGTATCAAAGCTCGTTTTCGAACCAAAGAAATTTTAGTGGGTAGTTTAACAGGAATTGCCCTTTTTTATACTGTGATGGGAACCACACATCAACCGCAAGTAATTATTGGCGCTTCTTTTTTAATTGGCGTTTTCAAAATGCTGGGGATGATGGAAGTTGTACTACCGTTGATGTTTATTTTATCAAAAGATGGAAACCGCGGGCGCTTTTACAGTATTTTTTATACCGCTGTATTGATTGTTACGCAAATTGCAGGCTACTATATAACCAAAGTATCCTATTATGCCAATTGGCAATTTGGCTATTTATATTATGCTGCGATTTGTTTAGTAACTGCCTTAGTTTGTGTTGTTTTTCAACACAATCAGCGTTTTATGCGCAAAGTTCCCTTGTTCTATATTGATTGGATCAGCGTTTTGCTATACACCAGCTCCTTTATGATTTTGGGATATATCTTAGCTTTTGGCAAACAACAAGATTGGTTTAACTCCACGCATATTCAATACGCCACCGTATCGTTTGTCCTACTGACTTTTGCCTTTTTCTTTCGCCAACAGCTATTAACTCGTCCTTTTTTGTCACTCAAGGCCTTTAAAAAGAACAACGTGCGACATGGTATTGTGATGTTGCTCTTTTTGGGGATGTATTTAGCAACGACCAATTTGCAAAACACCTTTGCTATGGGAGTTTTAGGATACAATGCACTGACCAATGCATCGTTAAATGTGATGATGATTCCCGGTTTACTTGTCGGTGCAATTATTGCCTATAAGTGGTTTAACCACTTAATTCCAATACGTATGTTGACCTTCATTGGGTTTGCTTCTTTTGTGTTGTATACCGTGATGATGTATTTCTTTATGGTACCTGAGTTAAATTATACGATGTGGTTATTGCCCATGTTCTTCAAAGGAATGGGAATGAGCATTTTGTTTATTGTGATTTGGTACTATACACTGGATCAGTTGGATATCCCTAGTTTATTGAGTTTGATAGGCTTTGTGCTGTTGTGGAGAACCTTTATCTCTTTGGGTATTTTTAGCGCATTATTTTCGTGGTTGCAATACAAATTGCAAGTACAGAGCTTGAGTAATCTCGCGGTATATTTGGATGATGTTCTGCTGATTCAAACAGGAGGAAAACTCAATCTAGGGACCGTTCAACTCAATGCAATCCTCGCAGCCAATAAAATTATTTTTGGGTTTTTAAATATACTAGGTATCGGTATTTTACTTTATGCCTTGTTTCACCACTACGGTCGAACAAAAGATGTACTAACGCGAATCCGCTTATCTAAAATTGGACAACTGTGGATTAGCAGTAAAGACCGAGAAAAGATTGAGGAAGATTTACATACGTAAGAGTATAGGTTTGTGCGAAAAGCAGTTTTCTTTTATAGAGGCTGCTTTTTTTATGAGTTAAGCGTTAGTAAACCGTTATCTGTTAATCACCTCATAGCCAAATCGACAAATAGCAATAAGCATAATAAACAAGAACACATAGCGCACCCATTGTTGCCCTTTTAGGATGGCTAATTTCGCTCCACAATATCCTCCAATACCATTGCATATGGCCATAGGTAGTGCTACGGACCACAGAATCTGTCCTTTTAACAAGAAGAGACAAATACTCCCTAAATTGGTAAATAAGTTGATGAGTTTGGCATAAGCAGAAGCTTTAAAAAAGTCAAAACCAATTAAAAAGACAAACCCCATAATGAAGAAGGTTCCCGTTGCGGGACCAATAAATCCATCGTAAAAACCAATCACCAGTGAGATAAGAATACCGTAGGTATATCTTTTTTTTGCAGTTATTTCAGTGAGGTGCTTCTTTGTAAAGTCTTTTTTGAAATAAGTAAATACCCAAAGTGCAATGAGGATCACGAGTAGTAACGGCTTCATAAAGTCATTGTTTACTATCGTCAGTGTATAAGATCCGAGGAAGGCACTTGCACAAGATAAAGCAGCCAGTAGTAAAAAATACGACCATTGGATTTTCGTTCGTTTGAGGTATTGCAGTACGGCAATAGCTGTGCCTGAAAAAGCAGGTATTTTTAGTGTTCCGATCACGGATGATACGGGAATAGCAGGCAGTAAGGCAAGCCCTAAGGGAGTTTGAATCAATCCACCACCGCCGGCAATAGCATCAATAAAGCCTGCACAAAAAGCTACTATACACAGATAGAAGATAATATCGAGTTCCATAACGTATAAAATAACCTATGTTATTTCGAGTGCAAAGGTAATTCTTCTATCGGTTTATGTCTAGTGTATGTAGAATAAATTCTACTCGTTTTTCGATAGAGGTGAGTGGGACTTCTAGAAGTTGATAGCCCATTTTTTTGTAGGTAATTTGCATGACCTCATAGGTTTGTTGAGCGAGTTGAAAGTCTTGTTTTCGTTCGGTATCATTTTGATAGATCGCCTCCCAAGGCGGAAAAATAAAAACAAGAGGGGCATATGCTGTTTCTCGAGCACCATCAAAGTGGTACGGGAAGATATCAAGTTCTTCGAGCGTAGCGTAACCGATGCTATCGAGCAAGCCGCGATCAAAAAAAGTAAGTGTTTCTTTCGGTTGCTTGTGATAATCAGCAAGGGATTGGGTAAACATCTGTTCAAAAAAAAGCTGTTTATTCAACCAAGGAAGCGCTTCGCCACCTTGTTGCATTTGTTGTTTGATAATGGCACGTCCCACTTCTGGAACGGTTGTATACCCTTTTAGAGCAAGTGCTTCAAGAACAGAAGACTTCCCGCTACCTGGGCCACCAGTGAAAATGTAATAGGGAATCATTTTTTTAATTTTTAAGTTATATTTTGTTTGCGTGAGTGGAAAGCGGTGAGTGGTGAGTGGAAAGTGGAAAAGGGAAAGTGGTGAATGATCAACGTCTAGTAACTAAACCGTTAGCTGTAAACCATAAACCGTTGGCTGTAGACCAAGATGTGAAAAGCCTTTTCCTGGGAAAGAAAAGGCTACTTCGTTTGTTGTTTGTTGTTTTTGCTATCTCTAGCGGGCTATTTTGGGTATTCTTGTTTTTCTCAGTTAATCAAATGTAATTTATTTTTTGATTTATGTTATTATTATTTTAAATAATTTTTATATTTAACATATTGCAAACATGATGCCAGTTTTTAGCTTTTTAAAAAATATTTAATTTTTGTCATGCAACAGGGTTGCAAAGAGCTAAAAAGAGTATTAAAATTAAAAAAGTCTTGCTATTTTTGTTCGGATGAAACAGTACACCTACATACTATCTTTACTTTTAGCGATAACCGTGCTGGTTATTTCGTTCTATCCTTGTGCAGATCGATATGTTTCATCTATAGCAGCTGTAGAGTCCGTGGCCGATCACGTGTATGAAGCCAAACACAAGGCCGATACACCTGACGCATGCTCTCCTTTTTGTGCTTGTGTATGTTGTGCGGTATCGGTGAACATCAGTTTACCAAGCTACGTACTTGATGCTCCTGTACAAACGGTACGTACAGCGAAAACAATACACCCTTATCCCTTTGTAGAAAACCTTGTTTATCACATCTGGCAGCCGCCTAAGCTGGTCTAAATGTATCGATTTATGAACGTAAACTTCTAGGAGAAGTTAACGCTTTTATTCCCTTTATATTTATACCAAGATGCTAGATAAAATTATTCAATTTAGTATCCGAAACAAATTCATTGTAGGACTCTTTGTGCTGGGACTCATCGCAGTAGGAAGTTATTCTTTGGTGCATTTGCCTATGGATACACAGCCTGATATTACGAATAATCAGGTTCAAATTATTACAAGCTCGCCAACTTTAGCTACACAAGAGGTAGAGCAGTTCATTACTTATCCCATTGAACAAGCCGTTAAGCCCATCCCTAATATTACTGAACTTCGCTCCATTAGCCGCTTTGGATTGAGCGTAGTAACCGTTGTTTTTACAGAAGATACCGATATTTATTGGGCTAGAAATCAGATCAATGAAAATCTGAAAGCAGCAGAAGAAGTGATTCCCAAAAATGTAGGAACGCCTGAGTTAGCTCCAGTAAGTACGGGCTTAGGAGAAATATACCAATATGTCGTTTATTCCAAAGAAGGGTATGAAGATCAGTACAACAGTATGGATTTACGTACCATTCAGGATTGGATTATTAAACCTCAATTAATTGGGGTGAAGGGTGTTGCTGAAGTCAACACTTTGGGGGGACATTTGAAACAATATGAGGTGGCTGTACAACCCGATCGCCTCAAAAGTATGGATACCTCCATTCTTGAAATTTTTGATGCCTTAGAACAGAATAACGAAAATACAGGAGGTGCCTATATCGATAAAAAACCCTATGCTTATTTTATTCGAAGCATTGGAATGGTTCAATCGATGGAAGACATTGAGAAAATTGTGGTTAAAACAGTGAATGGAACACCAATTTTAATTCGCGATGTAGCGGAAGTGAAGATTGGAAGTAGTATTCGCTATGGAGCGGTGACCAAAGATGGAAAAGGCGAGGATGTAAGTGGTATGGTGATGATGTTGAAAGATGCCAATACCCAAGATGTAGTGAAATTGGTCAAAGAAAAAATGGCGCAAATTGAAAAAACCTTACCCGAAGGTGTTGCGATAGAGTCGTTTATCGATCGAACCAAACTGATTGATAAAACCGTGAATACCATTCAAAATAACCTGTTAGAAGGAGCATTAATCGTGGTATTTGTACTGGTTTTGCTTTTAGGAAATTGGCGCGCAGGTTTAATCGTTGCTTCGGTAATCCCTCTATCCTTGTTATTTGCCATTAGCTTAATGAAATTATTTGGCGTTAGTGGAAACTTAATGAGTTTGGGGGCCATTGACTTTGGATTGATCGTCGATGGCGCAGTTATTATTGTTGAAGCGATTGTTCATCGACTGCATTTGGGCAAAAATAGAAAACTCTCCCAACAGGAGATGAATCAAGAGGTGTACACCGCTGCCTCTAAAATAAGAACAAGTGCTTCTTTTGGTGAAATCATCATTTTAATTGTGTACTTGCCTATTTTGGCGCTAACGGGGATTGAAGGCAAGATGTTTGGTCCGATGGCTATGACGGTGTCCTTTGCCATCTTAGGGGCATTTATTCTTTCACTGACCTATGTTCCCATGGCCTCTGCTTTATTTTTAAAGAAAGAAGCGGGAAAAGTAAAACCGAATTTTAGTGATAAATTAATCGATAAACTTTACCAAGGGTACAAACCGATTTTAGAAAAGGCATTCAAAATAAAACGACTTGTTTTAGTGGTTGCTTTTGGTTTGTTTGCCTTTGCTCTCGTGGTGTTCAGTAAAATGGGGGGCGAATTTATTCCAACGTTGGATGAAGGAGATTTAGCAACCCATATTATCATTTCATCAGGAAGCTCCCTGTCACAAGAGATTGAGACGACCACCAAAGCGGAGCAGATTTTGATGGAACAATTCCCCGAGGTAAAGATGGTGATTTCCAAAATTGGAAGTGCTGAAATTCCAACAGACCCCATGCCAATGGAGGCTGCGGATATGATTATTGTACTCAAAGAAAAAAAGGAGTGGACATCCGCCAAAACGAAAGAAGAACTCATTGATAAAATGGAAGCGGCATTGGAAGAAATTCCTGGCGTAACGACAGAGTTTTCTCAGCCGATTCAAATGCGTTTTAACGAATTGATGACGGGCGTTCGAAGCGATGTAGCGATTAAAGTATTCGGTGAAGATCTCGATCGTCTGGCGAGTATTGGCGATGATATCAATGGAATGATAGCTGATATTCCTGGGGTTTCTAGTCCAAAATTAGAACGCGTAACGGGTTTGCCACAGATTTCAATCAAATACGACAAAGATAAATTGGCACTATACGGATTGAAAATTGCCGATATCAGTCAGATTATTCGCGCGGGATTTGCAGGAGAGACCACGGGCTTGGTCTACGAAGGGGAAAAGCGTTTTGATCTAGTGGTGCGATTGGATCAAGAATCGCGTTCCGATATTGAAAATTTAAAGCACTTTTTTATTCCCCTAGGCAATGGGCAACAAATTCCATTGAGTCAGATTGCAGATATAGACTATGAAGATGGGCCTCAACAAATTAGCCGTGAAGATGGACGAAGACGTATTGTGTTGGGATTCAATGTAAAAGGTCGTGATGTAAAAAGTGTGGTTCACGATATTCAAGCGCGTTTGGACGAGCGATTGGAACTGCCAGATGGCTATTATATTACCTATGGTGGTCAATTTGAAAACCTGGTTGAAGCGACTAATCGCTTGATGATCGCCGTTCCTATTGCTTTGGCGTTAATCTTTGTGTTGCTGTATTTTACATTTAAATCAGTCAAGCAATCACTGATTATTTTTACTGCGATTCCACTCTCTGCCATTGGTGGTGTAGCCGCCTTATGGATGCGCGATATGCCATTTAGTATTTCTGCAGGTGTTGGATTTATCGCTCTATTTGGCGTTGCTGTATTAAATGGTATTGTCCTCATTGGGCAGTTTAATCAACTAAAAGAACAAGGAATGGGATTATACGAACGAATTATAGAAGGTACAAAAATACGCCTCCGACCTGTATTGTTAACCGCTTCAGTGGCTTCTTTGGGATTCTTGCCCATGGCATTGAGCACGAGTGCAGGGGCAGAGGTGCAAAAACCGTTGGCAACTGTCGTGATTGGAGGGTTAATTACCGCCACCTTGTTGACCTTATTGGTATTGCCTATTATCTATTACTACGAGGAAAGAGGTTTTGGAAAAAAGAATAAAGTGAATGCCAGTACAACAGCTGTGTTAACGCTTTTATTTACCCTTGGAGTAGGACAGGTACAAGCACAAGATCAAACCCAAACCGTAAAGCGTATTTCATTGGATCAAGCATTGGAATTAGCAAGAGAGAATAACCAAAGCCTAAAAGCCTCAAGAGCCCATGTTTTGAGTCAGGAGCAACTCGTAAAAACAGCCTATGATATACCCAAAACCGATGTATCCATGGGATTTGGTTATTTGAATGGCAAAGGGCAAAAAGATGTCAACCTGACCGTAAGCCAGGCGTTTAGTCCTTTTACCTATGGAAAAAAGAAGCAGGTATTGCAAAAGGACTACGAAAGTGCTGAACTTCAAATGCAGGGAAAAACGATAACCGTCGAATTTGAAATTCGACAAATTTGGGAAAATATCCTGTATGCACAGTCCAAAAAGAAATTGTTGGAGCAGCAATTTGCCCTGCTCCAAGCCTTTTCAAAATCGGCCAAGTTGCGCTATGAAACAGGAGAAACAACTTTAATGGAAAGCAATGTAGCTCAAGCAAAAGAACAGGAAATCAGTGTATTGCTAACGCAAAATAGGACGTTCTTACAAAATGAGAAATCAAAAATTAAAGCGTATTTGAATTTAGAAGACAATTTTGACCTGTTGGAAGAAGAGTTGGAATACGATAGACATGATCCATTAGATGATTTGAACTTGGAAGAAAATAACAGCTTACAAGTGGCAGAAAAGGAAATTGAGCGTGTAGAAGCCCTGCGTAAAATGGAACGATCCCTATTATTACCCGATATTACCTTGGGGTATGCGATTGAATCAGAAGCGGGATTGCGCGCCAATGGAGCGAATTACGGAAGAGAATTGCGCATTCCAAGTTATACCGTTGGAATTTCCATTCCAATCTTTTTCGGAAGCCAGTCCAAAAAGCTCAAAGCCATGCGCTATAGTATGGAACAAGCTACGTTGGAAAAAGAGTACTTACACAAGCAATTAACTGAAACCGTACAACAGCAATTGGAGATCATCAACGCACAGCAATCGGTGATTGACTACTACCAAGAGAGTGCCTTGCGCAATGCCGCTATCATTCAAGATCACGCCAATAAATCGTATAATAATGGGGATATTTCCTATGTAGAATATATCCAATCAATGGAAACAGCTCTGAACATTCAGATCAATTATTTAGATGCGGTATTGCAATACAATTTAGGACATAATGCACTCCATTACTTAGTTAACCAATAATTTGAATTTAAAATGAAAAGAATATATATCGCTTTACTTACCTTGGGCAGTTTGTCCTTTGTGGGATGTCAAGATAAGAAGGAAAAGACAACCCCTGAGGTTGCTCAAGAAGCAGACCATGATCAGGAGGAAAATGCCAGCAAAGAAGTGGAATTAAATGCTGCTCAAAAAAAGGCAGCAGGTATTGTCATGGGACAGCTTGAGGATAAAAACTTATCTGATGTGATTAAAGTCAATGGGCAAACGGAATTACCTCCTCAAAATCAAGCAGATGTAACAACCTTTTTAAGTGGAACTATTACGCAAATTTTGGTGAATATAGGAGATCGCGTAAGCAAAGGACAGGTATTAGCCGTTGCAGATAGCCCCGAATACATCAAGTTGCAAGAGGACTACCAGATTTCAAAAAACAATTTGGAGTATCTGGAACTGGAGTATAAAAGACAACAAACACTACGCGAAGAAAATGTCAATTCGGAAAAGACCTACCAAAAAACAAAGGCAGAATTAAACATTGAAAAGTCACGCTACCAATCACTGACCAATCAGCTGTCTTTAGTAGGGAAGGGATCTTCTCGAACATTGAATATTGTCGCGCCAATTAGCGGAAATGTAGCTGCCATTCCCATTCGTATGGGAACGAATATCACCAATGGTCAAACGTTGTTTTCACTTGTGGATAATTCAAAAATCCACTTGGACTTAAAGATTTATGAAAAAGACTTACCCTATGTACACGAAGGGCAGAAGGTGTCTTTTAATTTGACGAATATCAACCGATCCGAAGTGACTGCTACTATTTTTAGCATAGGAAAAGCATTTGAACCAGGAACAAAAACCGTTATTGCACATGCCAATATTGATCAAGTGCCTGATAATCTGATTCCGGGATTATATGTCAATGCCCTGATTGACATAGGAGCAAATACGGTAAAAGCCCTGCCCAATGCAGCCATTGTAAAGGCCGATGGAAGAGAGTTTATCTTTATTGCCGATGAAGGAGCTGAACACGGAGAACATATTCATTACAAACGAGTAGAAGTTAAGACGGGAGTGAAGGAGTTGGGCTATACCCAAGTAGAAATTATTGAGGCTGTACCAGAGCAATACAACATTGTCACGCAAGGGGCTTACTATTTACAAAGCCATTTAATTAAAAATGAAGGTGGCGGTGGGCATAGTCACTAGTGACAGTTAAGTTTACGGTTAATCGGTTAACAGTTTACCGTTTGAAAAAGCAAAGCGGATGGCTCAAAAGGTCATTCGCTTTGTTTGTACTAGGGGCTATTCCATTAACCTCCTGCTAAAAAGGCAAAAAGAATTGACCTAGGGCATAGCGAAAGCCCTAGAAATAATTAAATTTGTAGTTCAATTTTTAAATGAGGAACCGATCATGCTTTCAAATCGCTTTAGATTAAATGAAATGTTGGTATTTATTTACCGACTGTTTTTAGCCTTCTTTTTTTATTTTATCGCCCGTGTTTTATTTTATACATACAATAGTGATTTGCTTGCTGTTGATTCAGTAGGACAGTTTTTAAAATTGGCCTATCACGGGTTGACCTTTGATCGCATGGCTATTTTTTATGTCAATGGATTATTTATCCTGTTGTCGATCGTGCCTATTTTTAAAAGCACGACCAAAGGGTACCAAAAAGTAGTGTTTTGGAGCTATATCATTCCGAATTTACTGGCCTATGCCACCAATTTTATTGATTTTATCTACTATCGTTTTATCTATGCGCGTACGACAATTGCCGTTTTTGACAGCTTAGAACACGAATCAAATAAAGGACAATTGTTTTTGAACTTCTTGGTGAACTATTGGCATGTATTTGCCTTGTGCATTGGTCTTTGTGTCTTGTGGGTTTACTTGTACAAGCGCGTAAAATTTACCCAACCACTTGAATTGCCAACGAAGAAGAATTACTTCCTCTCTAGTGCCGTTATATTTGTTGTGGTATGTGTTGGCTTTATCGCTGGGGTACGTGGAGATTTAAAGAAAACAACACGTCCATTAAATATCATTGATGCCAATCGACATGTAGAGAAACCAGAACATGCAGATATCGTTTTAAATACGCCTTTTGCCATTTTGCGCACCATTGGTAAAACAAGCTTTAAAAAGGTAGAATTCATGGATCAAGCGACATTAGATCGCTATGTAAGTGGTCAAAAACACTATGAAGGCCATGATCCTGCTACACCCAATATTGTCTTGTTTATTACAGAGAGTTACGCAAGAGAATACGTAGGCGCTTTTAATGAAGACATGAATATTCCCAACTATAAAAGTTATACGCCTTTTATTGACTCTTTGTCCCAACATAGCTTGATTTTTCCCAATGCCTTTGCTAATGGATATAAATCAATTCACGGGATGTCTTCAGTCATTGCAGGGATACCGTCTTTCAAAGATGCATTTACCTCGTCGCCTTTTCCAAAACAAAAAATAGAATCCTTGGTTTCTACGCTGAAATCAAAGGGATATGATACGTCTTTTTTCCATGGTGCTCCCAATGGTTCAATGGGATTCTTAGGCTTTGGAAATATCTTGGGATATGATCATTACTATGGAAAAACAGAATACAATAACGATGAAGATTTTGACGGTACATGGGGGATCTGGGACGAACCTTTTTTCCAATACATGCGTCAAACGTTGAATGAGAAGAAAGGACCTTTCTTTGCAACGTTATTCACCGTTTCCTCTCACGAACCGTTTCAGGTACCTGAGCAATATAAAGGGAAATTTCCAAAGGGAAATCAGCAAATCCACCAAACGGTTGGCTATACGGATTATGCATTTAAACGCTTTTTTGAAGAAAGTAGCAAAGAGCCGTGGTTTAAAAACACCATTTTCGTTATTACAGCCGATCATACCAATCAAATTGACTACGATGAATACCGTAAATTGGTGAATCGAACAGCTGTTCCAATTTTATTCTATACCGCAGACGAACGCTACAAAGGAGTAAATAAAGAATTAGCCCAACAAATTGATATTTACCCAACGTTATTGGATATGATAGGGTATGATAAACCCTTCAGAAGCTGGGGCAGAAGCTTGTTGAATGACAGTATCGTTAAGCCTTTTACTATTAATTACGGAGCCAATGAATATACCTACCAGGAAGGAAACTATATCGTTCGATTCAATGGAAAAGAAGTAACGGGATTCTATGCCATCAATGATAAAGGCTTGGAGCATAATTTGATTCAAAACAAGAACAAAGAAATGCAAGAATTGGAAATGAAGTGTAAAGCCTTTATTCAAGATTACTTTAATCGAATTATTGATAAGCGTTTGGATAAGTAAAATTGGAGAAGGGAGAAGGGAGAAGGGTGAGTGGTGAGTGGTGAATCATTTCCCATCTCTCATTTCCCATCTCCATTAACTATTTAAAATACGAAAAAGTCTCTCCGTTTTCGATTTGCAGTAAGGTATGGTAAATTAATTGGATTGTATGTTCCACATCCTGTTGGTGAATCATTTCTACCGTGGTGTGCATATAGCGCAACGGCAAAGAAATCAAAGCCGAAGCCACTCCACCATTGCTATAAGCAAAAGCATCAGTATCTGTACCTGTTACACGAGATAAGGCATTGCGTTGAAAGGGAATTTGGTTGTTTGTTGCTGTTTGTTCGATTAAGGCACGCAGCTTGTTTTGCACAGCAGGTGCATAAGCAATAACAGGTCCTTGTCCGATGGTGTTGTCTCCTTCGATGTTTTTGTCTACCATAGGAGTATTAGAATCGTGACATACATCGGTTACAATCGCCACATTGGGTTTTAAGGTTTGCGTAATCATTTCAGCACCGCGTAATCCCACTTCTTCTTGTACAGCATTGACGATATAGAGGCCAAAAGGCAATTCTTTTTTGTTTTCTTTTAGTAAACGCGCCACTTCGGCAATCATAAAACCTCCAATGCGGTTATCTAATGCTCTACAAACCCAGCGTTTGTTGTTTAAGATGGTAAACGTATCAGGATAGGTAATTACACAACCAATGTGAATCCCTAGATCCAATACTTCTTGCTTGGTGTCACAACCTACATCGATAAAATTTGTTTCAATTTTTGGCGCTTCTTCTTTTCCTGCTCTATTTCGGATGTGAATCGCTGGCCATCCAAAGACACCCTCAACAATTCCATTAGCCGTATGGATATTCACGCGTTTAGATGGCGCAATCATATGGTCGCTACCGCCATTGCGAACGACGTGTATAAAACCGTTATCTGTGATGTGTTTGACATACCAAGAGATTTCATCTGCATGTCCTTCAATCACCACTTTATATGGTGCATCGGGATTGATGACACCTACCGCATTGCCATAGGTATCTGTGATAAAAGTATCTACATAAGGACGTAAGTAGTCCATCCAAAGCTTTTGGCCTATGTATTCATGGCCCGTTGGAGAAGCATTATTCAAATAGGTTTCCAAAAAAGCAAGGGATTCCTGATTTAATATTGTATTTTTATCCATGATTATTTTTTACACGAATGTACTGATTCGCTAGTGAATACTCAATCTAATTCTTTACATTTGGTTATATTTTTAACACATGAAAAAGCTTTATTTCTATTTTCTAGTATTCTTTGTCGTGCCTTCTGCCTATGCTCAGGAAGAACTCTTAAAGCCAGTACCTGCACTTATACCGAGTATTGAAGAAGGGACTGATACGCTAAGGTACAGTATTCCAGAAATATACATTGGGTCAAATGAAAAAGAGGAACGCTATCGTCAGGATATGAATATTCTGCGTAATCGCATTCGCAGGGTGTATCCGTATGCGCGAGCCACAGCAGAAAACCTGATGATACTAAATGAAAACCTGGAAAAATTAGAAACAAAAAAGCAACGAAGACAGTACATCAAAGGATCTCAAAAGTATTTGGAAAGCCAATTTAAAGAGCGATTAAAGAAGTTGTCACGCAAAGATGGTAAGATTTTATTGAAACTTATCCACCGTGAAACAGGGGAAACTACCTTTGCTTTAATCAAGGAATTTAGAAGTGGATGGACGGCTTTTTGGTCCAATACAACGGCGAAGACCTTTAGTTTAGATTTAAAGTCAGAATATCATCCGGACAGTGATTTGCAGGATTTTTATCTTGAAACCCAATTGCAGTATTTATTTTACAACTACCAGTTGGATTACAGTAGGGGAAAAGAGAATATTGATTTCAATGCTTTGAGAAAAATGTGGAAGCTCAAGATTTCCGACCAAGAGTTTTTTCCAATTGAATTAAGGGAATAATTTTGGCTTTCTAAAAATTAAGCTACCTTTGCATTAATAGTGATTTTATGGAACAATTTATCGTATCAGCAAGAAAATATAGACCGCAAACTTTTCAAGAGGTTGTAGGACAGCAAGCCATTACCAATACCTTAGTAAATGCTATTGAGAGCAATCACTTAGCACAGGCATTGTTGTTTACAGGCCCAAGAGGAGTAGGGAAAACCACTTGTGCGCGTATTTTGGCTCGTAAGATCAATCAGGTAGGCTATGATGATCCAACTGAAGATTTTACGTTTAATGTATTCGAATTGGATGCTGCGTCGAATAACTCTGTAGATGACATTCGAAATTTAATCGATCAGGTGCGTATCCCGCCCCAAACAGGAAAGTACAAAGTGTATATTATAGACGAGGTGCATATGTTGTCAACGGCAGCATTCAATGCCTTTCTAAAAACATTAGAAGAACCGCCTCGTCACGCTATCTTTATCTTAGCAACCACAGAAAAACACAAGATCATTCCAACGATTTTGTCGCGTTGTCAAATCTTTGATTTCAAACGCATTACTATTGCAGATGCCGCTGATCATTTGGCTTTAGTGGCAAATAGCCAAGGGATTACCTATGAGAGTGATGCCTTGCGTATCATTGCACAGAAAGCCGATGGTGCCATGCGCGATGCGTTGTCTATTTTTGACCGTGTGGTGTCGTATTGTGGTAAAAATCTTACCAGACAAGCTGTTGCGGAGAATTTGAATGTACTTGATTTTGAGTACTATATTCGCGTAACTGATTTGATATTAGCCAATAATATTCCAGCATTGCTGACCTCTTTTGATGCTATTTTAGCCAAGGGATTTGATGCACAACACTTTATTGCCGGATTGGCGTCTCACTTCAGAAACTTAATGGTGTGTAAAACACCAGAAACCGCCTCGCTTTTAGAAGTAGGAGAACACGGAAGGCAACTATTTGATCAACAAGCGCAAAAAGCTAGTGTAGGCTTATTGCTGGAAGCGATTGATTTGGCTAATGAGGCAGATTTAAAATATAAAGCCAGTCAAAATCAGCGTTTATTAGTGGAATTGTGTTTAATGAAATTAGCGTCTTTATCTTACGAAGGCGAAAAAAAAAAGATAAATCTTTCATAATTCCTGCTACAGTACTCGAAACCATTGATTTAACAACTACAGTACTGCCAGAGTTAACTCAAGCAGTGGTTCATCAAGCAGCTCAACCTGCAATAGAGCCTAAAGGAGAAGCTCAGCAAGTGGAAGTAGTTGTGCAGGCTCAACCTGTTGTTGATTTGCCCGTAGAGCAAGCAGCAGAGCAGCAGAAACAAGAAGAAACGCTTGTTGTGCCAACACAACCAGTAAGCAGTGCAACGCATCAAACCACAGCAACAATTCCAGCACCCCTAGAATCAGGAGTAGCAGCTAAAATAGAACAAGTAGCAGCATCACCCGAAGTAGCGTCCTTAGATAAGTTGGACTTTGGACAGGGAACACCACCTCCTGCAGAGAAAAAGGTATCAGCACTTTCGCTATCCAGTATTCGAGCACGTAAGGAAATGGAGTCTTCTTTAGAGAAAAAAGTGGTTAATCCCGATGATCTACCTAAAGAGCCTTTTACCAAGGAAAAGCTGATGGAAGAGTGGGATAAATACGCAGAAAAATTAGCTCGTTCGGGCTTTATGTTGATGTCTTCCTTGATGGGGATGGTTCCTCCAGTAGTCAACGGAACATCTGTTTCCCTAGAAATGCCGAATGAAGGATCAAAATTGAGCTTTGACGAGAATAAGTTTGATTTAGTCAATTACCTGCGTAAAAAGTTGAATAATTACGATTTAGAAATCGAAATTATCGTCAACGAAGAAGTAAAAATTCAAAAGAAAATACTAGATAAAGAAGATAAATTAGTTCGTTTTATCGAGCTTAATCCTGCCATGCAATACATGAAAGAAATCTTTGATCTAGAGTTTAAATACTAGTAAAATATAATCGTTATGATTAAAATTGGACATGATAATACGTTAAAAGTGGCAAGAAAGACGAGCATTGGTTTGTATTTAACCGATGGGGAGACCGATATTCTATTGCCAAACAAATACGTCCCTAAAAATATTGAAGTAGATGATGAAATCGTTGTTTTTGTCTACTTAGATCAGGAAGAAAGACCTGTTGCTACGACACTAGAACCTCATATTTACTGCAATGAATTTGCTTTGTTAAAGGTGAGTTTTACCAATCAATTTGGTGCATTTTTGGATATGGGATTGGAAAAAGACCTTTTTGTTCCCTTTGCAGAACAAGCACGCCCAATGAAAGAGGGTAATTATTACTTGGTTTACATGCAGTTAGACGAAAAGTCAAATCGCTTGGTGGGATCGAGTCGTTTAAACCAGTTCTTAAACAATGATGAGATTACAGTAGCTGTGGGAGAAGAAGTAGAGCTAGTCGTTTCTCATATTACGGATTTGGGGATTAATGTTATCATCAATGAACAGCACAAGGGCTTGATGTATAAGAACGAAGTTTTTGAAGACTTGAGAACGGGAGACCGTATTTTGGGGTATATCAAAATGATACGACCAGACGGCAAAATTGACGTGTCTCGCACTCGAGTAGGTGTAGAGGCAATTAACGATGGTGCAGCGCAAATTTTAGCGGCTTTAGAAGAGAATAACGGCTTTTTAGGCCTATCAGATAGCAGTCACCCCGAAGACATTAAAACGGTGCTCAATATGAGTAAGAAGATGTTTAAAAAAGCCATTGGTGGACTCTATAAGGAAAAGAAAATAGAGATTAAAGAAAATGGCATTTACCTTTTGAAATAAAAAGATAAAAAAAACGAGATACAAAAACAAAAAGCACCTGATTTTCAGGTGCTTTTTGTTTTTGTATTCAAGTGATTGTTTAGGTTAAGCTCGGTTAAAAGGGGACATATTCGGGACTAAGAAGAGGGGTTTCATTGGCTAGCTTTGCGTTGAATTTGGGCGTATCGCGATTTTTTAACAGTTAAAAGCACTTTTTTTTGCTGGTTAAAAGAGTAAAAATCAGTATATTGAATTCGAATTACAAAGAACCTCAGTGTAAAGCGAATCAAGATCGCAGTAAAACGCAAGGAAGTAAACGGCGAATCCTGTAGCCAATCCGCTACTTCTTTCCTTTGTTCTTCAAAAAGAGTCATCTCTTATTGCATAGGAAGCTGTATTTAATAATTTTTTTTTATTAGAATTCCGCATTTTTAGTCCCTATAAAATATCATTTCTTGTTAATAAAGGTTTAATTTATATCCTATTTTATCTAATTAGTAGGATTTAACTTTTCCTTGGCTGCTTATAATCTACATAAATTTAGATATAAAAATATTTTCAATAAAAATATTCATATATTTATCAGATATAAATAGTTTTATATTTATGAAATCAAAGCAGGTAGGGGGTTTGGAGAAGAGAGATGGGAGATTGGAAATCGTAGCGCAGCGAAGATTCATCGAACACCAGAACAAAATATAAGCTAGGTGAGATAAACCGAAACGCAGTGTAGGTTCATCGAACATGAAAATCCCAGCATCTAAAGTGAACCCATGCTTTGTATAAACAGAAATAAAAAGATTTAGATTATTAACAACCATAAGAATGAACAAAACAAACAATTTCAATTCTCCCGGATTACGTTTTAGGGAGGCAATGCAGAAGGAAAGTCCCCTCCAAATTGTTGGAGCGATCAATGCGAATCACGCATTATTGGCTCAACAAGCAGGATTTAATGCTATTTATTTATCAGGAGGTGGTGTTGCAGCGGGATCATTAGGCGTACCAGATTTGGGGATTACCACATTGGAAGACGTTTTAATTGATGTACAACGCATTACCAACATATGTGATTTACCGCTAATGGTAGATGTGGATACAGGATTTGGTCCATCGGCATTTAACGTAGCAAGAACGGTAAAATCGTTAATTAAAGCTGGGGCAGCTGCCTTACATATAGAAGATCAAGTCGGAGCAAAACGCTGTGGTCACCGCCCAGGAAAAGAGGTGGTGAGTATGCAAGAGATGGTAGATCGCATTAAATCTGCTGTTGATGCACGTACAGATGAGCATTTCGTTATTGGAGCTCGTACGGATGCTTTTGCGAATGAGGGATTAGAACGTACCTTAGAACGCGCGATTGCTTATAAAGAGGCAGGGGCAGATTTCATCTTTGCTGAAGCAGTGCCAGATTTGAGCTTTTACCAAAAATTTGTCGATGCTACCGGTATTCCAGTACTAGCGAATATTACAGAATTCGGTATGATCAAAATGTATACGGTAGAAGAACTAAAAGCAGCGGGTGTTGGTTTAGTGCTATATCCTCTTTCTGCTTTCCGCGCAGCGAATAAAGCGGCTCTTAATGTTTACAATCACATTCGTCAAGAAGGTACACAAGCCCAAGTTTTAGATACCATGCAAACACGTGAGGAGTTATACAGCAGTATCAACTACCATGATTATGAACAAAAATTAAACAACCTATTTAAAAAACAATAAGCATGTCAAACAACGAAACAAGCTTCAAACCAAAGAAAAGTGTTGCACTGTCTGGCGTTGCAGCTGGTAATACAGCCTTGTGTAGCGTAGGAAAAAGCGGAAATGATTTATACTATAGAGGATATAATATACTAGACTTAGCAGAGAACGCAACTTTTGAAGAAGTAGCTTATCTATTGATATACGGTCAATTACCGAATGAAGCTCAGCTGAGAAATTACAAAGCAAAATTAAAATCGCTACGCGGTTTGCCTAAATCGGTGCGCAGTATTTTAAAAAATATACCTGCAGCCGCGCATCCAATGGATGTTATGCGTTCCATGGTATCTGCAATCGGAACGATTCAACCAGAGAAAGATGACCACAACACAGCTGGTGCAAGAGATATTGCTGATAAATTATTAGCTTCTTTTGGTTCTGGATTATTGTATTGGTATCACTATACACATAACGGAAAAGAAATCGAGGTAGAAACAGATGATGATACAATCGGCGGACACTTTTTACACCTGTTACACGGTGAAAAACCAGCTGAATCCTGGGTAAAAGCGATGCAAGTATCGTTAATTCTATATGCAGAACACGAATTTAATGCTTCTACTTTTACTAGCCGTGTAATTGCGGGAACAAACTCAGACTTTTATTCTTGTGTTACGGGGGCTATTGGTGCGTTACGCGGACCAAAACACGGGGGAGCAAACGAAGTGGCTTTTGAAATCCAAAGCCGCTATAACGATGCAGATCAAGCCGAAGCAGACATCAGAAAACGCGTAGAGAATAAAGAGGTAATTATCGGTTTCGGTCACCCTGTATACACCATTTCTGACCCGAGAAATATCGTGATTAAGAAAGTCGCAGAACAGCTATCACAAGAAGCTGGCGATATGCTTTTATACGATATCGCAGAACGCCTAGAAAGCGTCATGTGGGAGGAGAAAAAGATGTTCCCGAATTTAGACTGGTTCTCAGCCGTATCTTACCACCAAATGGGTGTACCTACGTTAATGTTTACTCCACTTTTTGTTATTTCTCGTATTACAGGATGGAGCGCTCACATTATGGAGCAACGTCAGGATGGAAAAATTATTCGTCCTAGTGCAAACTATGTAGGACCAGAGAACAAAGAATTTGTTTCAATCAAAAACAGAAAATAATTTAATAACTAAAAAAATAAAATTTTAAAATGTCATTACACATTTCAAACGAACGACCACAACCAGATCAAGTATTAGTGGACATTGCGGATTACGTATTAAACTATGAGATTAAGAATGATTTAGCTTGGAAAACAGCACACTACTGTCTATTAGACACGATTGGATGTGGGTTGGAAGCTTTAACATACCCTGCATGTACTAAATTATTAGGACCTGTAGTAAAAGGAACAATCGTTCCTAATGGAGCTAAAGTTCCTGGAACACAATTCCAATTAGATCCGATTCAAGCGGCTTTCAATATTGGAACAATTGTGCGTTGGTTAGATTTTAACGATACTTGGTTAGCAGCAGAGTGGGGACACCCTTCAGATAACTTAGGAGGTATTTTAGCTACTGCGGATTGGTTATCAAGAACGAATATTGCAGAAGGGAAAGCACCTTTAAAAATGAAACAAGTTCTAGAAGCAATGATCATGGCACACGAAGTGCAAGGGGTAATGGCTTTAGAAAACTCGTTCAACCGAGTAGGATTAGACCACGTACTATTAGTAAAATTAGCTTCTACAGCTGTTGTAGGTAAGTTAATTGGGCTAACACGCGATGAGCTAATCAATGCTATTTCATTAGCTTTCGTAGACGGACAAGCGTTGAGAACCTACCGTCACGCACCAAATACAGGAAGCCGTAAATCATGGGCTGCTGGAGATGCAACTTCTCGTGCAGTTCGCTTAGCTTTAACAGCTAAAACGGGTGAAATGGGATATCCATCTGTATTAACTGCTAAAACTTGGGGATTCTATGACGTTTCTTTCAAAGGAAATGCATTCAAATTCCAAAGAGATTACGGTTCTTACGTTATGGAGAATGTATTATTCAAAATTTCATTCCCTGCAGAGTTCCACTCACAAACAGCAGTTGAAGCAGCGATGACATTGCATGCAAAACTAAAAGAATTAGGAAAATCTACGGAAGATATTAAGAAGATCACGATTCGCACGCACGAAGCGGCTATTCGTATCATCGATAAAAAAGGTCCATTAGATAACCCTGCGGATCGCGACCACTGTCTTCAATACATGATTGCTGTTCCATTAATCTACGGAAGATTAACAGCTGCAGATTACGAAGATAATATCGCTTCTGATGCGAGAATCGACGTATTACGCGACAAAATGGAGTGTGTGGAAGATATTCAATTTACAAAAGACTACCACGATCCAGAAAAACGATCTATTGCTAACGCATTGACAATTACCTTTAATGATGGGTCTTCAATTGACGAAGTAGTAGTAGAATATCCAATCGGACACAAACGCAGAAGAGAAGAAGGTATTCCTGAATTAATCAAGAAATACAAAATTAACTTAGCACGCGTTTACCCAGAAAAACAACAACGAGTAGTAATGGAAAACTCTTTAGATTACAACACTTTGATTGATCTAAATGTAAATGAGTTTGTTGACCTACTAGTTATCTAAGCTTATAAAATAAACAAGAGTTGATTGGAAGATCAACTCTTGTTCCTTAACAAGCAACCACCAACCAATAAATTATGAAAATTATGTCACAAAAAATAAAACTATTTGTAAATGGAGCGTTTACAGAAAGTAAAACTACTGCGTATTTACCTGTCGAAAATCCAGCAAATCAAGATATTATAGCGGAAGTTCCACTAACAAAAATAGAAGAAATAGACGAGGCTATTGCCTTAGCTGGTGAAGCGTTTAAAACGTGGAAGGAAGTAGCAACACCAGAGCGTGCGCGCCTATTTTTAAAATACCAACATTTGCTAAAAGAGCATCAAAAGGAAATCGCTGAGATTTTAGCGACTGAAAATGGAAAAACTTTTGCAGATGCAATGGGCGATGTATGGAGAGGGATTGAAGTAGTTGAACATGCGTGTTCTATTCCTACACTTATGATGGGGGAAACGGTAGAGAACGTTGCTCGTGCAGTAGATACCTACAGCTACATTCAACCTTTGGGTGTATGTGCGGGAATTACGCCTTTTAACTTCCCAGCGATGATTCCGTTGTGGATGTTCCCAATGGCTATTGCTTGTGGAAATACCTTTATTTTGAAACCATCAGAACAAGCGCCAATGACAGCGATGAAATTGGCTGAATTATTCCAACAAGCAGGATTCCCTAAAGGTGTTTTAAACATTGTACACGGATCAAAGGATCAAGTAAATCACATTTTAAATCACGAGGATATTCGCGCGATTTCATTTGTGGGATCTGTTCCTGTAGCGGAGCATGTGTACCGTACGGGAACGCATAATTTAAAACGCGTTCAAGCATTTGGTGGAGCAAAAAACCATATGGTTGTTATGCCAGATGCAAATAAACAACAAGTAATCAATAACTTAGTTGGTGCTTCTTGTGGAGCTGCAGGTCAGCGTTGTATGGCTATTAGCGTAGCAGTATTAGTAGGAGAAGCTCAAAACTGGGTAAATGAAATTAAAGAAGCATTAAGCACAATTAAACCTGGGGTTTGGTCAGATGACGCAGCCGCTTATGGGCCGCTAATCAACAAGCAAGCGAAAGAAAAGGTATTGCGCTTAATTAAAAGTGGTTACGACCAAGGAGCTGAAGTATTACTTGATGGAAGTGACTGTGTTGTACCAGGCTATGAAAAAGGATATTTTGTTGGACCTACGTTATTTAATAAAGTGACAACCGATATGGATATCTACAAAGAAGAAATCTTTGGACCTGCTTTACTACTTGTAACAGCAGATACGTTGGATGAAGCTATCCAAATTATCAATGACAACCCTTATGGAAATGGTACGTCCATTTTTACTAACTCAGGTGCGGCGGCGCGTAAGTTCCAACATGAAATTCAAGTTGGGCAAATTGGAGTTAACCTTCCAATTCCAGTGCCCTTGCCATTTTTCTCTTTTACTGGATGGCGTAAGTCGTTTTTCGGGGATTTACACTCTTACGGAAAACAAGGAGTTCGCTTCTATACGGAAACCAAAACAATCACAGCGCGCTGGTTTGAAGAAGATGTGCCAGGAGGAAAGGTAAATATGACGATTAATCTTAAATAAGGGAAAGGTAGGTATTATGCAATTTAATTTAGATGAAAATCAACTAGCATTTCAAGATGCAGCAAGGAGTTTTGCAGAAAAAGAACTGGCTCCTTATGCTTCAGATTGGGATGCGAATAAGATATTTCCGCGTGAGGCGATTCAAAAAGCTGGAGAACAAGGCTTTTGTGGAGTTTATACGCGAGAAGATGTAGGTGGATTGGGTTTTTCAAGATTGGATGCTGCTATTATTTTTGAAGAATTAGCAGCGGCTTGTCCGTCGACAACTGCTTATATCACTATTCACAATATGGTGACTTGGATGATTGATGAATTTGGTAGTGAAACTATTCGACAAACGATTTGTCCACCACTTGCTGCAGGACTGAAGTTTGGTTCGTATTGTTTAACAGAACCTGATTCGGGTTCTGATGCAGCAAGTTTAAAAACAACAGCTGTAAAACAAGGGGATACCTATGTATTAAATGGGACGAAAGCGTTCATTTCTGGCGCTGGAGAAAGTGATTTCCTTGTGGTGATGGCTCGTACAGGAGAAGCTGGTCCTAAGGGCATTAGCGCTTTTGTTGTACCTGCGGATGCTCCGGGCATTAGCTTTGGAGAAAAAGAGAAAAAACTAGGGTGGAATACACAACCTACGCGTTTTGTCTTTTTTGATCAGGTTGTAATCCCAGCAGAAAACTTATTAGGGAAAGAAGGTGATGGATTTAAAATGGCTTTGAAGGGGCTTGATGGCGGACGTATCAATGTAGGTATATGTTCGGTTGGAGCTGCACAAGGGGCCTTAAATTTAGCACAGCGCTATATGCATGAGCGCATGCAGTTTGGCAAATCACTGGCTCAATTTCAAGCGTTGCAGTTTAAAATTGCAGACATGGTGACTGAACTAGTAGCTGCTAGACAAATGGTCTATTTGGCTGCGTTTAAGTTGGATACAAAAGATACCAATGCAACAACGTATTGTGCGATGGCCAAGCGTTTAGCTACAGATAATAGCTTTACGGTTTGCAACGATGCCTTGCAGTTGTTAGGTGGTTATGGCTGTACGCAAGATTTTCCAGTAGAGCGTTTGATGCGTGATGCACGTGTACATCAAATCGTAGAAGGAACCAATGAAATTATGAAATTGGTGATCTCAAGAAGAATATTAGAAGAAGGAGCAACTGCTGAAATACGTTAATGAATTGACATGAGTTTAATACTGACAGAAATAAAAAATCGCGTTGGTTTTATCACCCTAAATTCAGAGAAGACTTTAAATTCTCTGAATTTAGAGATGATAGAGACCTTAACAGCCACCATGGAAGCATGGAAAACATCAGAGGAAGTCGTTTGTATTTTTATTCAAGGAGCAGGCGAAAAAGCCCTGTGTGCAGGTGGTGATGTTCGCAGTTTATACGACAACATCATCGCGCAACGCGCGATTGATGGAACGCAAGTGCCTCAAGGGAATTTTGATTTTTTCGCTAAAGAATACGCATTGAATTACACCATCCATACGTATCCTAAACCCATTATAGTGTGGGGACATGGCATTGTAATGGGAGGCGGAATTGGCGTAATGGTGGGAGCTTCTCATCGCATCGTTACAGAGCGAAGTAAACTGGCTATGCCTGAAATTACAATTGGTCTGTTTCCCGATGTAGGAGCAACTTGGTTCTTAAACCGCATGCCATCGGCTTATGGCGTGTATTTGGGATTGACAGGTGCGCGTTTAGATGCTGCAGATTGTCGTTTCTTGGGATTGGCGGATTACTATATGGAAGCTGTTGAAAAGCAGAATGTTATCAATGCTTTGATGGAGGTAAATTGGCGTGATTCAGCAGGTGAACAAGTAGGTGAATTGTTGGCTGCTATAGCGAAAAAGTATACCGTTGGTGTATCACAAGCAGCAGAACATCAGACTTTTGTTCAACAATTTGAAGGAGTTCAAACGCTCGAAGCGTTTCGTACTATTTTAACTGACGCAGCAAAAGATAGTTGGATCGAAGCAGGCGTACAGAGTTTTGAAAAAGGATCACCTAGTTCAGCGCATATTATCTTTAGACAGCTTAAAGAGGGAAAAACATACAGTCTTGAACAAGTATTTCAAACGGAATTAAACTTGGCTTGTCAATGTTGTATTCACCCTGATTTTGCCGAAGGTGTACGTGCTTTATTAGTGGACAAAGACCAATCTCCTAAATGGCAACCTGCTACTTTAGAAGATGTTACGGACGAATGGGTGGACGGATACTTCACACCTCTTTGGACGAAAGAAAATCACGTTTTAAAGAATTTAGGTAAAACCGAATAGAGTATGGCAAAAATAGCTTTTATAGGCTTAGGAAATATGGGTGGTCCAATGGCCGCCAACCTAATTAAAAAAGGCCACCAAGTAGTAGGATTTGACGTAAGCGAATCTGCTTTGAATCAATTGGTTGCCAATGGAGGAAAAGTTGCAGCAACAGCAATAGAAGTGGCACGTGGTGCTGAAGTTGTTGTATCCATGCTTCCCTCAGGAAAACACGTGGCAGATTTGTACACGGAAGAATTTATGGCTCAATTACAGCCAAATGCTGTTTTGATCGACAGTAGTACAATTGATGCAGTAACGGCACGTACAGTTGCAGCAGCAGCCGTAGCGCAAGGACATGCAATGATTGATGCACCAGTTTCTGGTGGAACAGCAGGAGCTCAAGCGGGAACATTAACTTTTATTGTCGGAGGAGCTGCACAAGATTTTGAACGTGCAAAACCGATACTAGAAGCGATGGGACAAAATATATTTTATGCAGGTGAATCAGGTGCTGGACAAGTAGCAAAAATCTGTAATAATATGTTGTTAGCCATTCATATGATTGGTACTTCAGAAGCGATAAACTTAGGGGTTCGCCATGGATTGGATCCTAAAGTATTAAGTGAAATTATGCAGAAAAGTTCGGGTAGAAACTGGTCGTTGGAAGTGTATAATCCTTATCCTGGAGTTTCTGAAAATACACCGGCGTCTAAAGGGTATGCTGGTGGTTTTGCCGTAGATTTAATGGCAAAGGATTTAGGACTAGCAGCCGAGGCAAGCTTAGATACCAAAAGCTCAACTCCTCTAGGGAACACAGCACTTAATCTGTATCGCATGTGGAGTGAAGCAGGAAATGGAAAAATTGACTTTTCGAGTATAATCAAATTTTTAAATCAGCAATAGTTATGAATTTTGAGACTTTACAATACCAACAAGAAGGATATGTTGGGACATTGACGATCAATCGTCCTGATGCATTAAATGCGTTGAATAAAACGGTATTAACAGAATTAAAATCATTTGCAGAACAGGCAAAAAACAAAGGCGATATTCGCGCTTTGATTCTTACAGGTTCTGGTGAAAAAGCTTTTGTTGCGGGCGCAGATATTAAAGCCATGCAAAGTATGACACCTCAAGAAGCAACTGAATTTTCGTATACTGCTCAGGCAGCATTTAACGCAATTGAAGCGTTGCCTTTTGCCGTAATTGCAGCAGTGAATGGATTTGCTTTAGGTGGCGGATGTGAATTAGCACTGTCCTGTGATATTATTTTAGCGAGTGAAAAGGCTAAATTTGGTTTACCTGAATCTACCCTTGGTTTATTGCCTTGTTTTGGTGGAACCCAACGTTTACCAAGAGCTATTGGACTTTACAAAGCAAAGGAAATGGTATTTACAGGCGATTTTTATTCAGCTGCTGCTTGTGAAGCGATGGGATTTGTCAATCGCGTGGTTGCAGCAGAAGATTTATTAAATCAAGCTAAGACAATGGCTCAAACAATTGCTTCTAGAGGACCAATTGCAGTAGCAAAAGCTAAAGCATCCATGCATACAGGTTATGATTTGACTTTAGCTGATGGATTAAAACAAGAAGGAGCGCTTTTTGGCACCTTGTTTAACACATCGGATCAAAAAGAAGGAATTGGCGCTTTTATTGAAAAAAGAAAGCCTGATTTCCAAGGGAAATAATTGCATTTAGCACAGATAAAAAAAGGGCGTACTACCATGGTAATACGCCCTTTTTTGTTATATGTTACTTATTATAAAATTGAAGCTCTGAGTTCTTCTGCTGATTTGGGTGATAAATAGCCCAAGGGAATATCAAAGACCGTTTTAGCTCCGCTATGTCCTTCTTTGGCCATTTTGGCTATTGCACGCGAAAATGCAACTAATACAGAAGCAGTAAACGCGGGATTACTCTCTAATTTTAATCCAAACTCAAGGTGTTGTTGATTTCCGTCGCCTGTTTCTCCAGCGCGCAAAACAAAACCACCATGAGGCATCGCACTGTGATCGCGCTTTAATTCTTCTTCAGAAATAAAGGAAACAGTGGTATGGTAGGGTTCAAAATAATTGGGCATCGTTTTAATTGCCTGTTCAATTTGTTGTTGATCTGCTCCATCTTCCGCTACGACGTAACAAACACGTTGGTGTTTTTCTGCAGCAGTAAAGGTTGGGTTTGAACCTGAACGAACTTGTTCAAGTGCCTCCTCTATTGGTAAGGTATATTGTACGCCATTTTTTACACCTGCTAAACGGCGAATGGCGTCGGAATGCCCTTGACTTAATCCTTTTCCCCAAAAGGTATACGTTTCTCCTTGAGGTAAGATAGTCTCTCCAATCAAGCGCAACATAGAAAATAAGCCAGGATCCCATCCTGTGGAAATTAAGCTTAAGGTTTGATTAGCCTGTGCACATTGATTAACTTTTGCAAAATAAGTGGGAATTTCTCCGTGATTGTCAAAACTATCAACCGTATTAAAATTAGTGGCTAATTGAATGACTTGCTCCGGTAAATCCGTAGACGAACCGCCACAAAGAACCATAACATCAATTTTACCTTTATAATCAAGTACTTGATCTAAAGCAACCACTGTTGACGTGGAAGGAATGGTTTCAGGTGATCGTCGCGTAAAAATGGCTACGAGCTCCAAATCAGCGTTTTGTTGAATTGCTTGTTCTACGCCTTTTCCTAAATTACCATAACCTACAATTCCGATGCGAATAGGGGATATTGAGTGTGTCATATTTTTTAATTTTAGCAACAATTGCTTCTTTTAGTTCAAAGTGCCCAAAAGTACTCAAAAGTTTAGAGACATCGGTATTCCTGCCTTTTTATTTCTCGCAGTGAATAGATCCTTCATCTCTCTGAGTAGCGCGTGGCGGTCTTTGTTGGAATACCTGGATTTTGGGGTAAAATAAGACCCGGAACTAAAGCAATATTCGCTGGGCTTACCTGAACACTATAACTTTCGATATAATCCCTATCGGTAATGCTTCCTGATCTTTGAATGTAGATTTCTTTTATTTCCCCTACTTGAAGTAGATGAATTTCTGATTTAAGCCTTTCATTTTTATTAGATTTTGCTATCACGTGGACGAACATCGGAGAATTAGCCTTTAACGTAACTAAAAATAAGAAGAAAGTGGTCCGCGGTGTTATACTTGGATGGACTGATGGCCCTAAATACTGAATACTGGCCTCTGACGTTTTTAGCTCATTCGAATCTTTTGTGCAACTACTTACTCCGATGCAAATTAACAAGACCACAAGGATATGGATGTATTTTTTCATGATATATTATTTTAAACACCTCAAAGTAGCTGAAAGAATTATTTACTGTTGTGTAAAAGGTATATTTAACAAATTAATGACAGAATAGTATTCTTTGTTAGGACTGTAGGTGAATATGTTATTCCATGCTTCTTTGAATTCTCAAAATAGAAACGCTTGTTTACTAGTTTGGAGCGCAAGAGGCGTTTAGGTTAAACCTCTCCAAAAAGGAGTCAATTTTCTCCAATTTGACTTGTGTTTTAAGGCTTATTTTGTTTTTTAAAATAGAATATTTATTTCCTGTATTTTTTATTGATTTTTAGGTGATTTACTGATTTATTTTTGGTTAAAAACTTATCTTAATTGCTAATTTTTATTTTATTGTGGGTTAAATTTGTGTTTTTAATAAATTAATCTAACTATTTAAGTGAAAAGATACATCATACTAGTTTATGTGGTTTTGTCTTGTACTATGGGGAGTTTTGCCCAAAAGAAGACCACTGAATTTACTCGGGAAAATTATTTAGAAGACTTTGATTTTATCGTCAAATTGATCAAAGAACAACACCCCAATCCTTTTCGTTTTATTGCTAAAGAAAAGTTCGATGAGCAAACAACAGTCTTAAGGAATCAATTAATGGAGCGTCCAACCTTAGAGACTTTCTTTTTAGCTAATCCATTGGCCTTGATCCACGATGCACATTTGGAGTTACTCCCTGATGGTGATGTATATAGTGCTTTCATCAAGCAAGGCATGTTTTTTCCGCTCAACACTACGGTTTATGACAATCGAGTGTTTGTCAATCAGTATGTCAAAGAAGTACCCATAGGAGCAGAGCTAATTCAGGTTAATGGGCAGTCTGTTCAGGATATTATCAAACAAATACCTCCTAAGGTCGATGGGGATATTGCGGCTAGCACACAAAAAGATTTTGGTCAATATGCCTCTATACTTTTTCCTCATTCTTCGTATTTTACGATTGTTTATCGAGCGAATTCCTTAACACCTTTGCAAACAGTAAATTTGAAAGCAGTTGATTTTGATCGATTTAACTACAATAAAAATAAAAGTGTTTTACCCTTAAAAGTACTGGCTTATTCTTCGGGGATTTATGGTTCTGTGTTGGATCAAGAAACGTATCTGTTGCAGATTAATTCATTCGCTTTATCAGAAGATTATGCCTATGCAATTCTAAACACTGTATTTAGTGAGATAAAAGATAAAAAAATCAAACAGCTCATTTTAGATATCCGAGATAATAGTGGAGGCTCATTAACGAATATTCCCTTGTTTTATTCTTTTATCAGCCAGACGAAGCGTTTTGAAAATACCTATCGTTATGCGACAAAAGTTCCTTATATCAAGGTAAAGGAACATCTGATCGATGATACAAATCGATTGATGAATCGCACTGATATTACTAATTTGGACAACTATATGCAACAGCGATTTGATCAAAATGAAGCAGACGGGTTTTACTATGGAAATGATCGTTTAGAAGAGTCATATGTAGCGAATTACCCCCAAGATAAGAATGCATTTACGGGCAAGGTCATTTTGATACAAAACAACAATACAATTTCTGCAGCAGCTTATTTTGCTTATATGTTTCAACAAAATCAACGGGGTGTTATTGTGGGACAAGAAACGCGAAGTTGCAGTAATTTTACTACAGCGGCATGGTTTCTAAATTATAAATTGCCAAATACCGAATCTATTGTTGCCCTACCAAGAAGTGAAATTTTCTTCAATACAGTGGCAAACAAAGATTGTCATTGTAGAGGGGTGATTCCAGATTATTCCATTTCAGCTGATCAGTATCAACTAGGGTTACAAGAGGTAGAGGACGCTGAATTAAAAATGGCTTTATCCTTACTAAAAAAGTAAGTCATTCCGACAGGTACTATGAAGATTAATCCATGCTTGTTGTGCTCTATTTTTAGGACGAGTAGATCGAGCTTGATACCCCTTCTATTTTCAAGAGAGATATAATTTTGAAAATAGAGGGGGGAATATCACATTATTTTGACCAGTTCAAAATGCATTCCATCTGGATTTTTAAAATGACCACCCCAATAAAAACCAAAAGTATGTGCTAAGGGCACTATTTCTCGAACAGAGCCTTGCGCACCTAATAGGGCAGGTTCTTGATGGAATTGATTCCAGGTCATATTGATGTCAAATGCAGTACCAAAAGCGTGATTAGATAGTCTTGTTTTTGATCCTCTAACTAGGCGCGGATGATAACTTCCGCCATAACTCAATAGTTGTTCTAAAAAGCCACCCTGTTCAATAGCTTCAAAAAATTGGAGCAATTGAGCAACCCCTTTGCGATGAAAACGCATGCTGTGTTGTTTTGGAAATGCTGCTTGTAGTTGAGGAATTACTACTGAGACAATATGCTGGGTTTCATAATCGTTGAGAATAACAATATTTTCTGGATTATTAGGTACTGGAGAAACAGTGAATTCTAGCATTCCAAAGGTTTCAAAGCGTTCTTTATTTGAGGTGTAGGGCCGAAAATTAGGTGGGAGAGGAAATGCTCTTCGTTGTTCTTCAGTAAAGAGCATACCATCCTGATAAGCCGCTAGCCACGTAGCATTGCCAATATGACCATCTACTACTATTTTCTTTTGTTCTTGATACGCTTTAATTGCCAATTCCATTGAAACGTCATATTGATCATCAATGGGAAAATTAGAGTGTCCCATTTGTTGTAGAAATTGTTTCCATTGAACAATTGCTAGGTCTTGCATATTAGGTTTTAATACGTTCATAACGAATGAGATAAAAGGTTAGTTGACTTGTCTTTTTACGTAGTTTTCATAGCCTTCACTGATCCGTTTTAGCCCTTCTGTTGGCGGATGTGGTCGCAACGTCACTTTTAGTTTTCCTTTGTTAATCCGTGTTTTTTTTTGAAACAGATTAGTATTTGACTTACCAAAGTACAATCGGAGTTCTTCTTGGTCTACTTCCATATTAAAATCCAAAGAAAAGGTAGCTTTTTGTATACTACACGTCTCTAGGGGAATCAAAGCAATTAAAGGAACTTCAATGGGGTTCATTGACACAAGAGAAGTCTCCTGTTTTTCTAGATTTTTATGTGCTTTTTCAGGATAGCTCAAGAGTACTGTTTTAGGGACTTTTGCCTTTTTACATACTTTTTCTCCTTGAATAGTTATCAATTCAACCTCTTTCTCTTCAAAATAGTGATCTAATAATCTTAGATTTTTCTCTGATAATTGATCATTGGCGTGCAAGATGGCTAGGTGAATGGCTTTGATGAATTTTTTTAAACTGATTGTTGTCATTGTGGCTCTATTTTTTCGATTGATTTATTATACAGGATGATGGCTTGCTTTACTGTAGCTCGGCTATCTGTAGCTAATCCAATAAGCGATTGGCATTGCGTGCAGCTAAATTTTGTGCCCTTAAGTAATTGTGTAAGTTCTAATGTTACAGGAGCTTTACAATTTGGGCAGGTGATACTTGTGGTTTGTGTTTGCATTTGGATTATATATTAACAGGTTGAATATTTTTATTGTATAATTCTACAAGCGTTAAAATACCTAAGGGTAGTGGTAAGGACCCCACTTGAATGTCTATATGCAGCGATTGTTGAGTGAATTTTTTTCGCTTTTTTCTAGAAAAGAAGGGCGGCCTTGTCCTCGATATTTTACCATTTAATTGCGCTTTTCGCTCAATAATGCTATTGCTGTTGTTGATGTAGCTCGTAATAGAGGTAATATCTAAATTAAACGCCAGGTGCATTTTCTGAATTGCAATGGAATTAAGTGGGGCAAGTGCAAGAAGTGGAACTTCAAATACAAGTTCTTGTTTGACTTGTTCCTGTCCCACTTGTTGGTACTTGGTCAAAAGCATATGGATCAATTTGGGTTGATATATCCAATAGGTATCACCTTCTTTTTTGCTTGCTGTTTTATTATTTTTAGTGAAGTACAGATTGAGTATTGCAGAGGTTTGTCCATTCAACATCAAGGTATTGGCTTTTGAGAGTGATACTAAAACTGCAGAGATAATCGATTCAATATTGAGTTCTGAATCTTGCTCTCTACTGTGCCTAGGGGGGTGCTTATATAGATTCATCGTACACATTTTTAGTTGAATGCTGTACCATCAAACTTCATTTTGATAGGTAGCTATTCTGTGGGTTCTTTTCTTATTTCTTTGTAGTCTTCCTGCTTTTTAATAATGGGATCTACTGCTTTTGAAAAAATATCCAGTAGAGTGGTAATACCCCTAGAAAGAGGGAGTTGTCCTGCGTGCACACTGATATTGTATTTAGCTGCATTGTTTTTCTTATAATGTTGATTTTCACTTGTGGCCTGTTTGGCATCGTAGCTCACATTTCCACGAACAGTTGCAGAGAATACACCTAGACCTATTTTAGCGTCTAATGTAGCTTCGCCACCTTTTTGTTCTTTTTTTTCTATTGTATGCTCTTCTGCATAGCTAGAATATACTTCCATATCAAAATGGATATCGATTTGATCGACTGCTAATGCATTAAGAGGTAAGAGCGTTAGTAGAGGCAAGTGAAAAAACAAGTGCATTTGCGCAGTGGATTGATCGTCTTGCATAAGGGATCTACTGAATTCCATCTGAACCATAATGGGTTGATACGAGCAGTTTGGTTCGGTTCCCGTTTTCACAAAACAAGTATCTAGGATAAATTTGGTTTGTGAGAGTGCCATTTTAGCATTGGCATCTGCCGCTGCATTTAAAGGACCACCGATCAAGGCATCCAGGGGAAGCCCCGTAAATTGTTGGGACATTGATACTAGATTTGCTTCCATAACTTTTATTTTTTGTTTTATATGAAATTACATTGAGAATTTGTACAATCATAGGGTATAATTCCCCGAATGCGCTAGTGAAATTCCCCCTTTTCTTCTGCTTATTATCCGTTGATAGTTGCTTTATTTTTTTGAGGTATTTAATCGATTTTTTGGCATGCTGTGGCGTACTATTTGTTTACTACCTTGCACCGGGAAGTAGATAGAAAAACCATGCTTGTGGTATAAGCTTTTGTGCCTGTGTGACTTAATAGGTACATCATGAAGAATAAACAACAATACTTCTGTAACGAATGTAATAGCAATGATATCAAATGAAATATAAAATCACACTTGTAGAAGGCGATACCTTGATCCGTGAGTTATTGACGGAATTTTTGAATGCTTCAACAGATTTTGAGGTTGCTTATTCGTTTGCTAGTGGTTGGAGCTTGTCTGAATCATTTCGAACACAGGGAATAAAAATGGATTTAATTATTATGGATTTTCAACTTGGAGATCAGGGTATTGAATGCATAGTAGAGCAGATGAAATTAAAGGGAAGGCACATTCCTATTATTGTTTTAACGGCTGAGTATAATCCTGCATTAATTGGTTATATGCTTAAGTTAGGGGTTTCGTGTTATCTACCTAAATGTATTAAGCTGACGGAGTTTTTATTGCTTTTACACGAGGTTTTGGCAAAAGGACATTATTTAGATAAAGAGCAGTTTACCTATTTAAAAGAAGCTGTTTATGACAATGCGAGCGCGTCAACACGCAAGCAATTTAGTATTTCAAAAAGAGAGGTGGATATTCTCTATCTTTTAGCCCAGCAATATACAGCCAAAGAAATTGGCCAACGTCTATTTATCTCGTCCAAAACAGTTGAGAATTACAAGAGCACACTATTTGTTAAAACAGGGACAAAGACTGTTGTAGGATTAGTTTTATGGGCGATACAAAGACGAATTATATCACTGGATTTACCTCGTGATTAAACAGAGGAGATAGGGGAAAAAAACGGGTGTTTTTAGGGAATTAATCCCGTATTTATTAGGGATAAAAAACGGAATTCACTATCTTGCTAACTCTTGAAAAATACGATAAATCATGTTGTTTAAACTCTTTATTCTCTTCACTAAGATCGGTATTTTTACCATTGGTGGAGGATATGCTGTAATTCCCCTTATTGAAAAAGAAATTATCAGTCGTTCTTGGTTAACTTATGATGAGTTTTATGAACTTTTGGCTATTACAGAATCGCTACCAGGAGTATTTGCGACCAATATCGCTGCTTTAGTTGGGTTTAAGATTGGAGGAGTAAAAGGCGGGATTTTAGCTGCTTTGGGAACCATTGTTGCACCCTTTGTGCTTGTGCTTCTCCTTGCGGTTTTCTTTAGTCGCTTTCAGGACAACGTCTATGTTGTTAAGGCGTTTAAAGCCTTAAGACCTGTTGTAGTGGCTTTAATTGCTGCTCCCTGTTATACTGCTATAAAAGTAAATAAAATGAGCCTACAGTCCCTTATATTGCCTTTAGTGGCATTGGGGTTAATGTGGGGCGCGCAGGTTTCTCCCATTTGGATTATTTTAAGTGGCTGTATTGGTGGGATCGTTTACTATAGCTTACGCACTAAATCAATGACGCCATGATCTTTTATCAACTATTTTGGGTGTTTATTAAGATCGGAACCTTTGGTTTTGGTGGGGGGTATGCCATGTTATCACTAATTCAAGAAGAGGTAGTAGACCGACATCAATGGGTATCGAAAAGTGATTTTTCCAATCTTGTTGCAGTTTCTCAAATGACTCCAGGTCCGATTGGAATTAATACGGCTACTTATGTTGGTTATGTTGCACTTATCAATGAAGGATATCCCGTGTATATCGCCGTGCTGGGATCAGCTTTGACAACGATTGCCCTTTGTTTACCAGCTTTTCTTATGATTGGCTTGATTTCTTTTTTTTATTTTCGCTTTCGTTCAAACAAGTTTTTTGCCTATGCTATTGCAGGTATTAAACCATTGGGCATTTCACTGATTGCACTTGCAGCTTTGTCTTTGACAAACGAAGAGAGCTTTCCGGATTATTATAGTCCGGTGCTGTTTTTGGCTGCTTTGGTGTGTTCGATTCGATTTAAAATACACCCAATTGCCATTCTCTTTGGTGCAGCTATTCTTGGATTAATCCTCTATTAAAAGATAGTTCTGTTTACACAAAATGTAGCTCATTACTTTTTCGTTTAGGCAGCTCAAACAAGAGTAAGATACCTGTAAACGTTAGTTGTTTTTCTATTCATTTTCAATCTTTCACCATGTATTTCAACCAGATAAATGAAGTACCTTAGTATCGATTGAATATGACTTAGTAACAAGGAACAAATGGATATCCATATGAAGAGATTTTTTGTCTTTCAACACCATACCCAACCCGAATTAATCGTTGAGGAGGGGTATTTTTCCATGTTTTTTATCGAACGAGGGTTTCTCCTCATTGCACTAGATGGAGAAGAACAAAGGGTAAGTCAAGGTCAGATTTGGATCAATACACCTGCTATGACAGTCGTACCTTCTTATGTAAGTGCGGATTGTTCCATCTTAGGGGTAAAGTACACCTTGGATTATACTAAAGAAATCACTACCCTAAGTGATTTTCACAATACATTTGCTTATTTTGAATATCAATATCTTCCCATTTGGGATTTGTCAGTGCGCGAGCAAGAAATTATTGTGCCCTTGTTTTTGAAATTGAAAGAGCGCAAAGCCTCTTTTGGCCATCATCCCTTTGCTCATCCGCTATTTAATTTGACTTTTACAGAATTGGTATTAGAACTTATTGCTATTGGGAGTAAAAGAGACAAGGAATGGTTTAAGAATTACAATCGAGCGGAATACTTAGCTGTTCAGTTTATGATTCTTGCGCGGGAGTCGTATAAAGAACAAACCAAACTCGATTTTTATGCAGATCAATTGGCTGTTTCGGTTAAGTATCTTTCGGAGACATTGAAGCGAATAACGGGTAAGACTGCGAAAGATATTTTGCTCGAATTGCGCCTAGCACAAGCCAAACTTTTTCTAACAACTAGTGAGTTAACCATTGCCGAAATTGCCTACGAATTGTCCTATGCTTCTCCAGCTTCTTTTTCTAAATCGTTTAAACAGGAGATAGGATTATCACCCAAAGCGTATCGAGAAACACCAGTATAGGTGTTTTTGACAACAATAAGCGAAGTTTAACTATTTGTTTTGATCTTTTAATCGCATAATTTTAGTGTTGTAGTTATAAAAATAGTATATTGATATGTATTTTACTTTAATTAACAATTTAAACTTATGGAAAATAGAGATATAATACACAAAACAGAGGAAACGTTTAAACCTGTTCAACTTGGTCCCATTACTTTGCGTAACCCTGTAATTAAAGCAGCAACAAGTGAGGGGAGAAGTCCTGAAGGAAAAGTAACACAAGCACTGATCGACTTTCATCGTGGTTTTATTGAAGGTGGTATTGCTATGACTACATTAGCTTACTGTGCAATATCCAAAGCGGGATTTGCTGCACCAGGTGAAATTCTCATGGTGAGAGAGAATATAGATGGCCTTAAGCGATTTACAGCAGCGATGCACAAAGCAGGAGGTTTGGCCTCTGCACAGTTGGGACATGCTGGACCTGTTGCAACAAAAAAAATTACAGGCGTGCAACCTGTTGCACCTTCTCGTTTTTTTAATCTAACGAGTTTGCAAACCTGTCGTGCGATTTCGCTAAAAGAAATGGACGAAGTGATTGAGCAATTCGCCGATGCAGCAGCAGTTGCAGCTGATGCGGGTTTTGATGCTGTTGAGCTACATTTTGGTCACTTGTATTTAGTTTCTTCGTTTTTCAGTCCATGGATTAACAAGCGAAAAGATCAATATGGAGGTTCCATTGAAAATAGAACGCGTTTTGCCAAAGAGATTTTATTGCGTGTAAAAGAGCGCGTAAAAGATCGATTGGCTATTATTGTTAAGCTTTCTATGGATGATGGTATTAAAGGCTCTATATGGTTAGATGATGCTACTGAAACCGCCCGTATTTTAGATGAAACTGGAGCCGTTGATGCTTTTGAATTGACCATGGGATCTTCTGTATCCAATCAGATGTATCTATTTAGAGGAGATACGGATATTGATGGGATGGCGGCTACTCAAAAGGGAATCTTAAAGTTAGGCGTGAAGTGGTTTGGCAGGCAAATTTTGGGTGAATACCCGTATGAAGATTTGTATATGCTAAAATCAGCGCGTCAGTTTCAACCGATTGTAAAAAAGGCCAAGCTCATTTTACTTGGCGGTATTAATACGCACAGTCATATTGCACAAGCAGTTACAGAAGGATTTTCTATGGTTGCGATGGGACGCGCTTTACTTCGCGAGCCCGATATTATCAATAAAATCAAGGCGAATCCTCATGCACCTGGCTTGTGTATCCACTGTAATAAATGCATGTTCTCTGTTTATACCACTACAAATTGTGTATTTACAAAAGAGTATGCAACTACATCTCAGGCAGCTATTAGCTAGTTGTGGAATACTCTTACTTTATCATGGAGAGGGCTATAATGAAAATTATAGCTCTTTTTTGTGCTAGTTTGATGAAACGCTTCAATCTTGATTATTTTCTGTAGGCACTGAGTGAGAGCCCCGTTTCTCTTTTAAAAAAACGGCCCATGTACGAAGGATCGACAAAGTTGAGTTCCTCCGCAATGACGCCAATACTTTTGTCTGTTGTCTGGAGTAAGTTTTTGATCTCTAGGATTACTTGTCTGTTAATAAGGTCTTTAGGGAGGTCATTCAAATGACTTTTAGAAATCTGAGCCAAATAAAACGGAGTTATATGCAATAAATCGGCATAAAAGGCAACTGCTCGATTTGTTTTAGCATATTGTCCAATCAGATCCCAAAACTTCCAGCAAAGTTCTTCTTTTCGACTAAATTTTTTCTTTTTTAATTGGTTGTATTCCCCCATATAGTCAGTGAGGTGTAAAAAGAGATTTTGAAATTGATTACATGCCATTCGATCCAGGTATTTATTGGGATGATCTAGGATATAATTGAGCTGTAGCATCCAGTATTCTAGCTGTTTTCGCTGTTCTTTGGTTAGATGTAGAACGGGATAATCATGCAAGAAACCAAAAAGAGTATGGGGGAGATGATAAGCAATTTCACTGGCTAGTGTGCGATCAATTCCATAAACATAGGCTTTAAAGTCTTCTGTTTTTTGTTGGATAAGCACAATATCATCGCTAGATAAAACCGTTAAGGCATTTTTACTGATGACATAATCCGTAAAATTAACGCTAAGAGTTGCTTCACCTGATAGGCCGATGCAAACCACGAGATAGGAAAGCGAGAGTGGATAATTGAGCTGTTCGCCACATGTTGTTCCATGACTCAAGCTGATTGTCGTCTTTGTTAAATCGAAGTGTTCCATACGCCTGTTTGGATTGTTTCGCAAAAATAGTCAATTAATTCTTCTTTTACTTAAAATACTTTTCAAAAGTACCGAAATAACGCAAATTAGAGGCTAAAATTGAAAGGGGAGGCGTACTACCTTTGTCCCAGAAATAATAAAGAAGTAAAAGATGAAATTTACAACAGACCGATTAATCTTAAGACCTTGGGAATTAAGAGATGCAGAAGATTTATTTCGCTATGCAAAAGATGAAAATATTGGACCACCAGCGGGTTGGCCTGCACATAAAAGTGTAGAAGAAAGTATCACTGTCATTGAAGAGGTATTTTCTAAACCAGAGATTTACGCTGTTGCTTTGAAAGAGAATAACCGTGCGATTGGTTGTATTGGTGTATTAATTGGAGCAGATAGTAATTTTCCAATCTCCGAAAATGAGGGGGAAGTTGCGTATTGGGTTGGTGTTCCGTTTTGGGGACAAGGGTTAATACCAGAAGCTTTAACGGCGATTATAGCCCATAGCTTTGAAACATTAAACCTAACCGATCTTTGGTGTGGATTTTTTGAAGGCAATGAGAAATCGAAACGAGCACAAGAAAAGTGCGGATTTAGACATTCTCATATTGTAGAAAATCAATTCAATCAATTCATGAACGATTATCGCATCGAATACATCAGTCGATTGACAAAAGAAGACTGGCTTGCCAACCAGTAGAGCTAAGGCACTTACCAAAAGGAGTACTCCTTCTGGTAAGCGCCAGCTTTCAGTATTCTTGTGTTTTCCAAGGATTCACTAAAAGAATGTAGAAAATAGGCAAGTAGTCTGTAGTACTAAATGGCAGAAAGGAGTAGTAAAAATACCATGATATATCCAACAAATTACGAAGATAAATGCGGGTTTACCACAATCCGCGAGATCCTCATAGCGGCTTGTTTAAGCCCCTATGGCATTGAAAAGATAGAAGCTTTAACGTTTCAAACTGATTTTGAAACCATAAACCAGCAATTAGATGAAATTGTAGCGTTTCGTAAGCTGTTAAGCATGGAACGCCATTTTCCTCTAGAGCAGTATAAAGATATGCGTGGGCTGATGCAAGCCATTAAAGCAGATGATCAGCTTTGGTGTACAGTAGAGGAGTTGTTAGATTTGCAACAGCTTCTGCGTTATGGAGAAAAGGTACATCATATTGCAGTTAAAACTGAAGAAGAGGTCTATTGTTATCCCCTTATTGCTAAGTTAGCAGCGGATTATAAGCCTATGGAAGTGTTGACTCAGCGACTCAATCAAGTCATTGATCCTATGGGCCAAATACGCGATAGTGCCACCAAGGCACTGGGCACTATTCGAAAAGAGCAAATTCAGGTGGCTCATGTGATTCAAAAGAAGTTTGATGTGCTGTGGAGAAAAGCACAAGCAGCAGGATTAATTGATAGCGATTTATCGGCCAGTGAACGAGATGGACGAATGGTTATTCCGATTACGGCTTCTTTTAAGCGCCGTTTTAAAGGCGTTGTACACGATGAATCTCGATCAGGAAAAACCGTATTTATGGAACCAGAAGAATTGGTTCAAGACCATACACGTCTATTTGTATTGGAACAAGAGGAACGAAGAGAAGTTGTGCGTATTCTACTAGAGCTAACTGCACTAATTCGAGCACAGGACAAGCAAATGAATGCGTTATTTACTTTTTTGGGAACGATGGATTTTTTACGTGCTAAAGTGGTATTAGCGGATAAAATAGGTGGTGTTAAACCTAATTTTGAGGCGAAAACCCAATTGGAATGGATAAAGGCTTACCATCCTGTGTTAGCCATGCGTTTAAAAGAACAGGGCAAAACCCTGCATCCACTTACATTAACACTGAATAAGGAGCATCGAATTCTCCTAGTATCTGGTGCGAATTCGGGCGGTAAATCGGTGACCTTAAAAACAGTTGCCTTGTTGCAATATATGCTTCAATGTGGTTTATTACTTCCGGTAGATCCGCAATCTAAGGTTGGTGTTTTTGATCAGATTTTAATGGATATTGGCGATGGACAAAGCATTGAGAATAATTTGAGTACCTATACGGCTCATTTAAATACGATGCAGCTTTTCTTGACACATACACAGGCGAGTACGCTGATTTTAATTGATGAGTTTGGTGGTGGTACCGAACCTGAACTAGGAGGAGCAATCGCTGAAAGTATTTTAGAAACGCTAAATCAACGTTCGTGCTATGGGATGATCACGACGCATTTTTACAACTTAAAAGGATTTGCTCAACGCACTAAAGGGTTACAAAATGGAGCCATGCTTTATGATTTTAAAGAAATGCGACCGCTTTATCAGCTGTCACAAGGACATCCAGGAAGTTCGTATGCCTTAGATGTGGCAAGGCAAATTGGGCTAACAGAGGCTATCTTGACCCAAGCTTCGTCAAAGATTGATGCGGATTATCTCCGAATTGAAGAACAGCTACAGCAAGTTGTTGCTGCGAAAGTACAGGAGCTAAAAGAACAAGAAGCCTTAACTGCTACAGAAATTACAGCAGAGAGAGCAGTTGTTGAGCAAGTAATTGAAACATCGTCAATTATTGTTCAAAGTGAACAAAAAATCGCTTTTCATCCGCCTACCAAACTAAAAGTGGGCGATCAAGTGAAGCGTCAGGGAAGAGGAAAGACAGGAACGATTTTAGAAATCCGATCCAATAAAGCCCTTGTGTTAATTGAGAACCTCAAATTTACAATTGCTTTGGATGAATTAGTAAGTGGTAAGTGATAATTAGTAAGTGGTATTCACTCATTTCCATTTGCATATCTAGTTTTGTTGTAGTTATTTTACTAGATAGATCCATAATGCAATGTTATTACAGCAATTATTAGCGGAATTTGAAGTAAAGGATACAGGATTTACTGCGGTAGAAGAGCAAGTATTCGATTCCTTTTTTGAATTGATGCCCTTAAAGAAAAATACCTTTTTGATTCGCGAGGGAGAAATTGAGACGTATAGTTATTTTGTATACGAGGGAATGTTACGTTGTTGGGTCATGGATCAGCATGGAGTGGAACAAACGTTTTGGTTTTGTAAAGCTGGAACCTTTTCGATGTCTAATATTTCGTTTACGTTAGGAGAGAAGGCTTCGTTTCACGTTCAAGCGTTGGTTGATTGTACAATTTACCGCATTAAAAAAGAAGAAGTAGAGGCGTTGTATACTGCTATTCCAAGACTTAAACACCTTTTTGACAAGTTAACTGCTCGCTTATTGGATCGTCTATTACACCGTCAAGTGGCTTTAATTAAGTATACCCCCGAAGCCTATTACTTGGAACTATTAGCTACATTCGGTCCTGCTATGCAATTAATTCCCTTAAAGGACATTGCTTCATTTTTAGGAATTACTCCTTAAGCGTTGAGTAGAATTCGCAAGCGCATTTTTTAACTTGGGTTCAGTGGTAATACGTAGAATTGAGTGAAATTTGTGCAAATTTATAAATAGAACAACATGATACGACCAATTGACACAACGGATTATCCGCGTTTATTGCACATCTGGGAAAGTGCAGTTTTAGCAACACACGATTTCTTAAAACCAGAAGATTTTGCCTATTACAAAGAAAATTTACCTTCTTACTTTGCTTTTGTCACCCTATGGGGATATGAAGTAGAGGGCGAGTTAGTGGGATTTATGGGCATTGCGGCAAATAGTTTGGAGATGCTATTCATTGATGAAGCTACACGTGGGCGTGGAGTAGGTAAGGCGTTAATCCACTATGGTATCCAAAAACAAGGGGTTACTACTGTAGAGGTAAATGAACAAAATGCACAAGCAGTTGGATTTTATGAACACTTGGGTTTTAAAGTAAAAAACAGAATGGAGTTGGACGGACAAGGAAAGCCTTATCCAATTTTACAGCTGGAATTAGCGTAGTTATAATCCTTCAATGCCTTCTACCCAATACCCTCGGGTATATACTTTACTCGTTGTTTTATCCTTGATTACTTTTCTGAAAATTTGAATCGATTTCGCATTACCTGTTAACAAGAATACAGCATCTTTCCATTGAGGCGAGATAATAGGATCTAACTGACTGATTAACCTTTCATTGCGAAAGGTTTTTTTTTTGGAGAAAACGAGTACCTGTTCAAAACCCAAGGCAGCAGGAACGGATTTATTTTCTTCGTCCAATTCAAAGAGAAATAAAAACTCACATCTTTTTTCTACCCATTTTTTATAGAGGGAATACGCCAAGCCCAAAGAAGTTTCATCCCCAAAAAAAACAAAAGTATCCGCTGTTAATTTTAAGTAATTGCTATTAGCATGTAAGCTATTCATACTAAGGGTGTCACCAAGCTTAATTTTATTCATAAAGTGTTGTCCTGTACCACTATTGCGGTGGAGATATACAATCAAATCGAGGGTTCCCTTGTCTTTGTCTAGACGAGAAACAGTATATTTTCTCGTTTGTATGTAGTTAAGCGTTAGGCTTAGATAAGAACCACTACTAAAATTAAGTTGTTTAAAATCTCCTTGAAGCTCAATTATTTTAACGGAAGGCGATATGGCCGTGATTGTTGAAACCTCAGCCAAGGGAAGTTTAAACGGAGAAAAACCGATAAAGTCTAACATTCTTCTGAATACGTTTATAATCATGCGCTTTTTTTATTACAAAAATAATCTAAAAAAGAGGTAAAAGACAAGAAATAAAGCAGTTTGAAATGGACAAAACGCAGTTTTATTAGGGTATTATCATCGGTTAGGTATATGGTTTCTTTTTTGGTTTTATTAACAAGAAGAGGTTAGGGATGTGATAATAAAAATACATTATATTTTATCTTTATATTTTTCTTATAAAAGATAAATGTATTTCAATATTATTGCTATATTAGTGATTATTTGAAAAAACACCTAAAACTGTTTCTTTTTTTAACTAAGGGTTTTATTAAAAAACATAAAATTTTAAGGCGAAAATTAACAGTAGATTCACCCTTATACTAGAATTAGAGTAACTAACCAAATTTTGAATATGAACAAACAATTACTTTTTAAACTCTTTTTGAGTTTGATGTTATTATCGGTTCACATGACTAGAGGGCAGGAATATATTCCTCTAAGCATTAGTTCCGGTTTTAACCAAGACGTCATTGCAGAGAACAGTCCCGCGGCAACATTTACCACCGCATCGGTTGATGCAACGGGATCTGGTGCGAATTTTGCCTTTATGTCAAGGGCTTATCCAGGAGCAACAGTAGGGCTACCTGTCAATGGATTAATTACATCTGTAGCTACCGCAACACCTGGATTACAATTCCAATTAGGGGCATATGATGAAAATAATACATTAAAAATCAATGCTCAGAATGAGACAGGAACCTTAGTGGTAGAAAGTACACATCCTACATCAAAGCTTTTTATTTTAGCTACGTCAGGAAGTAGTGCATCAACCTTTACGGGTACCATAACGTTTACCGATGGTACAACGCAGGCCATTACCTCTCAGTCTGTACCAGATTGGTTTCAGACGGGAACTCCTGCTGTTGCTATACAAGGGATTGGTAGGGTTCCTCGTAGTGGTGGAAACCCAGATAACAATGATGGAAATCCGAAGTTGTTTCAGGTTCCCATTGCTATTGCAGAAGCTAACCAAACAAAACTTGTACAGCATATAGCGATTACTAAAACAAGTTCAACAAGTGGGTACTTGAATATTTTTGCTGTTTCAGCGGAATATGTTCCTGCATGTCCAAAACCTGCGGCCCTTACAAAAAGTGGCGTTTCTGCTACGGGTGCCACATTGAATTGGACGAGTACAGGCGATTCATTTGAAGTAAAATACGGCGCAACAGGTTTTGCTGTTGATACAGAAGGAACGAGTCAAACGTCAACAAGGACTAGCCACGTTTTATCTGGTTTAACTGCAGGTCAGACCTATGATGTATATGTAAGACGCAATTGTGGAACAGATGGTTTCAGTGCTTGGACAGGACCAATTTCATTTACTGCAGAAAATGTTTTTCAAGTAGGAGAGGGAACGCTAACGGCTAGTGGCGGTGGAAATATCCCGGTTACAAATTTCAATTTTAACTATAGCCAACAAATCATCACAGCCTATGAATACAATAGTAGTGGAGGGGGAGCTGGGCCGATTACCAAGATCCGCTACTATGTAACAAATATTGGAACGTTGTCTGTTTGGAATAACTGGACCCTTTATATGGGTAATACGACGAAAACAGCATTTGATTCGACAACAGATTGGATTCCGGTTTCAGATCTAACACAAGTTTTTGATGGTGTTATCACTGCAACAGCTAACAATTGGTTTGAAATTACATTGGACACTCCTTTTAATTATACGGGAGATAATCTGGTTATTGCCGTTCATGAAAAAACACCAGGATGGGATTCTGAGCCAAGATTTAGAAAGTACACCTCTGAATTTAATCGAGGAATTCTATACCAAAGTGATACTACGAATCCAGATCCAGCAACACCACCAACAGCGAGTAGTTTACAGACTAAATTACCACAAGTACAATTTGTTGGTACACCAGCAACCTGTTTACCTCCTTTTGACTTTTCCTATAGCTTGAATTCGTATACTTCAGCTAATTTGTCTTGGAGCGCACCTGGTGCACCAGCAAGTTTTGACTATGCTGTTTCAACTACTAGGGATACACCTACAACATGGCAATCTGCATCAACAAATAGCGTAAGAGTTGATAATTTAGATAGATCAACGCATTATTTTTTACACGTGCGTTCTAAATGTGGAGCAACTTCATTTAGTGCAACTGGCGTTTTTCCTTTTTATACCGATTATTGTGAAACCAGTGTTACTGATTCTACCTATTATAAAATCAAAGGAGTTAAAACAACAGGTGGCCTGACCAATATTGAAAACCTCAATAATGGAATAAGAAGTGTTTATACAAATTATTCAGACATGAAGGTTTCTCAAGTAGCAGGGGGACAAATCACCTATAGTGTAGATATTCAAGATTTTACATTATTAAAAATATGGATTGACCTTAATCAAGACTTTGTTTTTGATGAAAGTGAATTGGTTGCTAGTTTTTTAGACTTTGAGTGGGATGATGTAACGAGGACAGGAACGCTGACAATTCCTACTAATTTAGCAGTGGGAGATTATCGCATTCGCATTCGAACATTTGATGAGTATGAAGATGAAGGGAGCCCTTGTGGCAATACTAGTTATGGTGAGACTGAAGATTATACGCTTTCTGTTGTTGAAGCTGTAAGCTGTCCCGCACCTTCTACTTTGAAAGCAGAACGCATGGCTGCGAATCCCAAAAATTATACATTAAGTTGGACAGCAACAGGGGATTCCTTTGATGTTGAATTGATTAATGTAACGGCTGGAGAGACAATAACAGGAACACCTACGTATACTGATGTGACAAATAATTTCGTAGCTACTAATCTCGATTTTTCTTCTACCTATAAATACTTAGTACGAAAAAATTGTGGAGGAGATGATGGTACAAGTTTATGGCAAGGTCCGTTTACATTTAATACGCCTTTAGTGACACCGTCTCCTTGGCATGAAGCGTTTATCACTACTGACACTCCGCCAGGATGGGGAGTATTAGATGCTAGCGATTGGTATTTGGATGAATTTGATCCTGCGATGGGGTATAGTTTAGGATCTTATCTTTATTATATAGATTATTGGGGAATATTTCAGGATTATGTAGATACTGGAAGTGCGGGTACAATAGCCGTAGGCCCAATTTTACATGAGGATATATTTACTTTTAAAACTCGTTTTATTGATTATGGTAATGATGGTGCAGTTTCTGCTGATATGATGAGTAATACGGTTAGTATCTCAACAGATTTCGGTGCAACGTATCAACAGATTGGTGTCATAACGAGCGATGGAAGTGAGAATTGGCAAGAATTTGAACACGATATGACTCCGTATGCAGGACAATATGTAACGATCAAATTGACAACTAATTTGGATATTAGTATGATTGATTTTTCTGGAGAGTTCTTTGTTGCTATGGATGATTTTGATATATCAGGAGGTATTCCATGTTATGAAATCGAAGATGCTACTATCGATGTAGCTACAAGTGAAGGACCTACCTTAACGATTGAATCAGAAGCTACTAAATTTGATATTCAATATGGATTAGAAGGTTTTGAATTAGGTGAGGGTACAATATTGACTACTATTGTTAGCCCTTATGTATTTGAGGATCTAGAAGCAGAAACAACCTATGATGTTTACATTCGCGGACAATATTGTGAAGAATGGGCAGGGCCTTTTACCTTTGAGGTAGAAGCGGCAGAATTACAAGAAATTACCGTGGAAGATGTAACCAAAGTATACGGTGATGATCCATTTATTGAAGGATCATCGGATAGTGGTCTTCCATTAACCTATGAAGTTGAAGATGAAGAGGTCGCTATTTTTGAAGACGGTAAATTGGTTATCAAAGGAGTGGGAGAAACAGAAGTAACGGCAAAACAAGCTGGAAATGGACTTTATTTACCTGCACCAGATGTTACATTTACTTTAACAGTTACAGCAGCAGCCTTGGATATCACAGTGGATGAAGATCAAGAGAAAATTTATGGGGATGTAGATCCTGTATTGACTTATACAACGACTGGTTTAAAATATACAGATACAGTGAATTCCTTTACTGGAGCATTAGCGAGAGCAGAAGGAGAAGCCGTAGGTACATATGCTATTGCATTGGGAACATTAAATGTAGGGCCTAATTATACAGTGAACTTCACAGGTGACGACTTTACAATTAAACACGCCAAACTGATCATTACTGTAGCACCTAAAACAAAAGTCTATGGACAAGCTGATCCTGCATTAACCTTTGAAGCCGAAGGATTTAAAAACGACGATACAGTAGAAAACTTACTTGTTGGAAATTTAGTTCGCGCAGCAGGAGAAAATGCAGCAACCTATGCAATTAACCAAGGAAGTCTTGCTGTTACAAATCCTAATTATGAATTGATATACAATGGCAATGATTTTAGCATTACACCTGCGTTGCTAAGTGTTTATCCTGAAGCGGATAGAACGAAAGTATATGGACAGACAGATCCTGTTGTTTCATTTGAAATTACTGGATTCCAGTTTAATGATACAAGAGCAAGTGTAGTAAGTGGTACGATTGAAAGATTAGGTAGCGAAAACGTAGGAAGTTATTTCTATGGTGTAGGTACCTTGCAAACAACACCAGCGAATTATACTTTTGCTATTGCAAATCAATCGAGATTCAGTATTACACCTGCACCTGTAAGTGTACATGTTACAGCAAATCAATACAAAACATACGGACAAGTTGATCCAATCCTAACCTTTACAGTGGAAGGATTACAATTGGGTGATTTTGCACTTTCTTCTTTTGTAGGACGTTTAGAACGTGAGCCAGGCGAAGATATCGGTACCTATGCAATTGCTCAAGGAACACTTGCTCCAAGAGCCAATTACTACCTTGTAGCTTTTACAGGAGAGCAATTTGAAATTAGAAGTGGAAGTATTGAGAATTTAACATTACCAGATGCTACCTATGCCTACGATGGTACGGTAAAATCACTGGCTGTACAAGGAAATATTCCTGCTGATGCAGTGATTACGTATGCGAATAACGATCAAACAAATGTGGGAACTTATACGGTAACGGCTCATGTAGATTATGGTACTAATTTTGAACCAACAACATTAGAAGGCGTATTGACTATTACAAAAGTAGATCAAACAATTCGTTTTGTTGCTCCAGTTCAGGTTATTTTAGAAGACACACCAACGTTGCAATTAGTAGCAGAAGCAAGTTCTTCTTTACCAGTGAGCTTCAGTATTGATGCTGCTGCGGAACGCGAGATTGCAACAGTAACTACATCAGGTGAAATTCAATTCTTGAAACCTGGTTTTGTTACAGTAACAGCAAGTCAAGCAGGAAATGAAAACTACAATGCAGCACAATCAGTTTCTAGAAAAATAGAAGTGATTAGCAAAAATGCTTCTATCTTGAATTTAATTGTTGATCACGTTTCTTATGGTAAAGTTGAAAAAGAAGTATACGTGACTATTGGTTGTGATAAAGCACAAGATGTCGTGGTACTAGAAGTTGAAGTAGAAGAAGGAGCCACTGTACTACCAGCGGATTACATTGAAGTTGCTGTTCGTGATTACGGCGTATATGAACAATTAATTACCGTAGTTTCTGCTCATGGAAATGAAGAAATCTACAAAGTAATTATAGAAAAACGCATACCAGCAGACCTAATTGTACACCAAAAATACGATAATGTACTTTTTGTAAACAACAACAAGGAAACCAACGGAGGTTATGTGTTTAGCGCTTATGAATGGTTCAAAAATGGCGAGTCAGTAGGCAAGAAACAAGCATACTCTGCAGGAAAAGATAGCTCGAATATCTTAGATACAGGAGCAACTTACCATGTAGAGGTAACCCTACACAATGGCAAGAAAATTAGTAGCTGTCCAATTGTCATTACAAGTAAATCAGAAAATAATCTAGGTTTATATCCAAATCCTGTACAGAAAAGTCAAATGTTGAATATTACAATTGATACACAAGTACAAGAGACAACAAGCTATATTATTTACGATATCAAAGGACAAACCATTAAGAGAGGTCAAATTCAAAAAGGAGATATGCGTATTGAAATTCCAGCAACTGTTTCGTCAGGTTCTTATTTCTTAGTGATGAAAATTGATGGAAACGAACATCGTGTTCAATTTATTGTAAAAGAATAATCGATATTATTTTTAAACACAAGAGAGGGGGCATCCTCGATGCCCTCCTTTTTATAAAAGGGTAAATTTTTTAATTAAATTCAGATAAAAAATGAAAAAATATATTGGTATTCTCACATTAGGGCTTTTAGTAGGCGGGTATCAACAAGCACAAGCACAATACAGCCGCTATTATTTTAAAGAACATGAAGTAGGGGTTAGTTTAAAAGCTGGGATGATACAAAATTACGGAAGCTTACCAGACCAAATTTCTAGCGATTTAAAGTTCAGCACCGCTATTGGTTTACAATATGACTACTACCTAAATAGACAATGGAGTATAGGTATTGGTGGACAGTATGCTATGTATACTACTGACTTTAAGGCTACTAATTTAAAAGGTCAAAGTAATGAAATCGATTCAGAAAATGAGAAATTCATTTTTTCTTATGAGGGAAAAACGTTTAAAGAACAATGGAAGGTAAACCAGATCAATATTCCTTTAACGGTACAATATGTGGGTGAGGCAGAAACCGCTATTTATGTTCGAACAGGTGTTCAATATTCATTAATGATGAGTAGTAAACCTACCGTAACGTGGAATAATTTAGAAACTTCGGGATACTTTCCACAGTATAACTTACTGCTAAACGAAGATTTGCTATTTGCAGGATTCGGTCACCAAGATAAGGTGGAACACAAACCAGATATCGAATTAAAAGATCGCTGGGCTTGGATTGCTGAGGTTGGGGTTAAACACAATGTCAGAGAAAATCAAAATCTTTATATTGGAGTTTATTTCGATTTAGGCTTGAATAATCAAAAACCAAGTGTGAAAGAGACAAAAGAACACATCCTGGTATACAAAGCAGATATAGACAATGCGTTGGAGTACAACAGCATTCAAGAGAGTTCAAAAGCAGTATTTAAAAACTATAGCTTTGGTATTCAGCTACGCTATGCCTTAGGATTATAGCTACGACTTGATAACTACGACAAGTGCAACTGAGCAAAACTCAGTTGCACTTTTTTTTGAAGTTTATTTGCTAAGTAACGAATTTACACGTATTAGTGACTCAATTTATAGCTACTTTGTTGGCGCTATTCTGAACGAAGAGCCATACCGTTCCTGTTTAGCGCATCAAAATAAATACACCCCAAGTGATAGGTACAATATAGAGATTGACAATCAGTTACATCGTTTAGAACAAGGGGATGAACAACATATAAAAAGAATAGCACCTCAATAGCGCGAAAATAAGTACACAGTAAAAGGAGAAAAGAATAAGCGAAAAATGCGATATAAGGCTGAATGACAAGCGTTAAAAGATCAAAAAATGTAAAAGTAAAAAAGAACAATGCAAAAATTGTCTTCTTTTGAATGTAATGGTCTATACTTTGTGTAATTATGCAAAAATCATATAAATAAAAGGGCTTTAGGACTATTTTTTACGATTTGTGGTAGGCTTTTTTGGTTTTGGTTGTTTTTTTGTATCTGACTTCGAAAGGAGTTCTCTTTTATAATTAGATTCTATGCAAAAAAAAATCACACCAGAAAGCTTGAATAGCATTGCTATAAAAGCTTCTTTAAAAAAATATGATTCTATTATCACTAAATTAGAAAAAAGCGCACGCAAAGGAAAAAATGGGATTGTAATTAATTACATTCCGGATATTTTAGTAGTCAAGTTAAGGGAAGAAGGATATTATATTACGACCTATGTTAGAAAGAGATCTTGGTATATTTTTAGAAACAAAATGGTCCGGTATTATGTTGTTAAGTTTAAAAAAGCGAGATGATAAACTAATTTTCAATAAAATCGCAACAGGAGAGTGAGCGATTCAACGTTGCTCGTTCTTGTTTTAAACACCCTATTGAATGAAGAAGACCTCGACTGGGTGTTTTTCTCTCCTGCAGGAAGTTTAGAACCTGGCGAACGAACAGGAGTTTACCGTCTTGGAAAAGATGATTTAATACGCAATGAAGCAGGCGAAAGCAAGATCTCTGTTGGTGATTATGCCAAAGCCATGATCGATGAATTGGAACATCCGAAGCATCATCAAGAACGCTTTACGATCGGATATTAATACAAAAGGCAAGTTTGAATTCCAAACTTGCCTTTTTTATGGTAGGAAAAAATACCGTAATTTAGTGGAGTTCATCCTGAATGAATGAGCCTAAAAAATGAATGTATGTTTGAAAAATTTGATCCTTCCTCTACTTTAAGTCAGACTTTTATCGCTACCTATAGCCCATATTTTAGAGAAGAAGCATATCCTGCTAAAACCATTCTACTAGAAGAAGGGCAGGTGGCTACCAAAGTGTTTTGGGTTAAAAAAGGCTGTATGCGCGTTTGGTTGAATCACGAAGGGCAGGAAGTTACGTTTCAATTTTTTTTAGAAAACAGTATGGTATCCTCGATAGAGAGTTTTTGGAAAGGACAGCCGAGTAAATTTACTTTAGAAACGATTGAACCCACAGTAGTTTGGGTGGCAGATAAGCACGATATTCAACCCCTATTAGAAGATTCTTTGCAGCATCCTGAATACAGGAATCTGTTTATTGATGTAATTTTTCAACGCACGTTTGATTATGTCAATCACAGTCTTTCTTTTATACAATCAACACCAGAACAACGTTACCTTAGGCTATTTGAGACTCGTCCTGAATTAATCAAGCGCATTCCTCAACATTATATTGCTTCTTATTTGGGGATTTCCAAAGTACACCTGAGTCGTTTAAAAAACAAATTACTCCGATCCTAAGATGATAACAAATGTTATCGCTCGCTAGCACTGCTTAAATTACTTTTACAACAACACAAAATCAAAGATATGAAAGCTGTTATTGTAAAAGAAAAAGGGAAAACCCCAGTATTTGTCACGGACTTTAAACATGCGGAGATTTCATCTTCCGCAGGGGTATTTATGCGTGTGCAAGCAGTTGCTATTAAAAATTTAGATCGCGCTATTACTATATCGTTATTTTGGGGAGCAGCAGCAGATTTGCCGATGCGATAACAAGCAGCTAAAGTGGAACTTGAACAACAAGTTGGATAAAAGATAAGAAGGAGTGGTTGAATAAAATAAAATTATGTTAAATTAGCGGCCTGAAATGGCGAGCTATACTAGAATAGCTATTATTTAACACCTTATTTACGAATGAAAATTACTACTTATCTTATTTTGGGACTTAGTTCCTTACTATTTTTATCCAGCTGTAAATCCAGTGATGACACAACTTGTTGTGATACTCCTTACGTCTCTGGATATTATATTCAAGGTTATTTTACTGATTTAAAGGAGGATGGGATTATGTTTGAGCCTAATTGGACCTTACTATCTTTAGATGAAACCAATAAAATATTTGAGATTGACTGGAATCATCTAGAAAATCAACGTGGTAATGCCTTGGCTATGACGCTCAGTTTTAAAGCGATTCATCAAGCACCTACTAAAGGAAATAGTGGTGGAACCCCGGGGTATTACAACCTCTTTCATGTATTTTCGGATTCTATAGGGGATAATCATTATGCGTCCAGCTATTTTCGTTCCTGGACTTCCGAATATCCTATGGCTATTGGAGAAAAATTTGAATCGGTTAAACTATTTACGGATCAAGACTACGCGCCTGAGTTTAAAGCAGGCAGTGATGTCAGTAGCTTGTTTACAGTCTATTTTGAGGATATGCTTCGTACCGTTCAAAATGATTATCGATCTGTGACGGAGGAAGGCACATATCAGGATAAAAACTTTATTATCAATGGAGATCGAAATCTATTTCCCCACACCATTAGTGCGGTTAAATTAGCGGATATTGATTTTTCAAAAAGACAATTTACAGGTACAAAATGGTATGTAAAGCCACATCAGTTACCAGCAGAAAGTGGAGTGTATACCTTTACGATTGAAATTAAAAAAGAAAATGGTCAAACGGTGAGAAAACAAACACCAGCTTTTTATTTATAACAAAAACACCCGATGAATACTCATTGGGTGTTTTTGTTTTAAGCGTGATCGATAGGAACCAAGCAAATGAGACTGTACTATTGGGATAGTAAATAAAGTAAGGCAAATACATTTTTTAGTCCAAAAATTATTTTTTTTTATTAAATTTATAATTATTAGCTTAAAATAATGTTTATGTTTACAGAAAAATACAATCTCTATTGGAAGGCATTTAGCGAAACAATTAATGCAGAATTTATAGCGCGTCAGTATTGGCATTCTCCTAAAGCAATTCACGTTTATAAGGGATTTAAGATTGTTTTTGACAACTACTATTTTACAAGTACAGTAGGAACCAAAAGTTATGAATCTTTTATAACCCGTGTTTATTGTAAATTTAAGTATCCTCAATCGTTAAAGATTCGAATAGAGAAAGCGAGTTTTTTTAATCGCTTAGTTAATATTTTTCAGGGTAATTTATACCGCACGTTGGATCGGGAGTTCGATCGTCATTATCACATACATACGTTAAATCCCAATACTTGTGTTTTTTTGTTGCCTGCCATTAGACAAAGCCTAGTTGAACTCAATATTGAAGGTCTATTTATTGACACCCAAGACGGGATTTGGGGCGAACAATTAGCTGCTAATCAATATGAAGTTGCAGTATATGTGGAAGCTACTCGTTTAAGTGAATCCGAATTATTAGCGTTAAAAGCTTTATTGGAGTGTATTGTAGATGCACTCTGTGATAAATTTCATATCGCAGAGGCACTTACCTAGTTTTATTTTTCGAAGCATTTCTAGAATTAGTACGAATAAACTCATTTTCAATAGCTGTTTTTTTTCTTTTTTCTTAAAATTAGCTTACTATTGTATTTCATTTAAACACTAAATTATGAAGAAGTTAGTCTTGTTTTTGTTCCTTGGATTGGGGCTATCTACCGCTAGTTGTTCCAGTGATGATGCTAGTCCTGCTATTGACTATTCAACTGAGGTTAAGGGTATTTGGGAGGAGTCTACAATTACTTTTTTAGATGAGCACAAAAAAGTAATCAAGGAGATAGCTGCTTTTAATATTGATAATTGTGCGTTGACTCGTATTGAAATCAAAGAGGACATCTTTATTGAGTATTACAGCCGTAAATATGATCCCCAGGCTAATTGTCAAGAAGGTACAGTCAAACATCGTTTAACTTTTGATAAAAACCTACTGATAACAGAATTTCATGGCGATGACTATATCGATAGGGTTGAATACAAAGTGAACCATGTTGACGAGTCAAAAATGGTTCTTGAACGCGAGTCTACTTGGTATGATGGAGCACCAGAAAAAACTCGTTTTATGAAGATTGCATACAGTAAAAAGAGAAAAATCTAAATTATTTTACTAGTACCATTCGAAGGGCTTTTTTAGTTTTAAAAAGCCTTTTTTTAGTTCATAGCCTAAGCAAAGACAGCCTAATAAAGGTTTAGTAGCTAAGAAAAATAGATTGAAATAAAATATTCTCATCTATTTAAGAGGTTATTTTATGTTAATTAAGTTTTGATTTTACATAATGAATCTCACATACTAAAACTAATGTGTATTTTTAATACATTAGTCTTGTTAAAATCACAACCATTTCTTAACTACTATTTATGAAAGCAGAAGGAACTACTGTAGAAGAAATCTTATTGCGCATTCCTGCCGAACGCGCAGCGGCATTTAGAAAATTACACCAAACTATTGTAGATCATTTGCCAGAGGGCTTTGAGGCTGCGATTAGTTATGGCGGTTTGGGCTATGTTGTTCCCCATCGTCTTTATCCAGCAGGTTATCACTGCAAACCCACAGAGGCGTTGCCTTTTGCAGGACTTGCTTCTCAAAAGAATTCCGTGAATTTTTACCATATGGGGATTTATTCCGATCCTGATTTATTAGCTTGGTTTGTAGCAGAGTATCCTAAGCATTGCAAGCGTAAATTAGATATGGGAAAAAGCTGTATTCGATTTAAAAACATGGAAGAAATTCCCTTTCAACTTATTGGAGAATTAATGCAAAAAATGAGCCTGCAACAATGGGTTGATCTCTATGAAAGTAAATTAAAAAAGTAATTCGAACGAACTAAATCCAATTAAATTATGGCAACAATACACACCTACCTAAATTTTGAAGGCAATTGCGAAGAAGCATTTAACTTTTATAAATCTGTTTTTGGCGGAGATTTTACCTACATCGGCAAATTTGGTGACATGCCTCCACAAGAGGGATTTACTGTATCAGAGAAAGATAAAAACAAAGTCATGCACGTCAGTTATCCCATTGGAAATACGGTTTTGATGGGCAGTGATAGTCTTAGTGACTATGCACCACCTTTTGTTCAAGGGAATAATTTTTCTATTTCAATTAATGCAGAGAGCAAAAGCGAAGCGGATCAATTGTTTGCGGCCATTGCTGCAGGAGGAACGATAACGATGCCTTTAGAACATACGTTTTGGGGTGCTTATTTTGGGATGGCCCTTGATAAGTTTGGCATCAATTGGATGGTGAATTACGACGAGGCGTAAAAGAAATCATTAAACTAATAAATATAAAAAAGGGTTGATCTTGATAGAATCAACCCTTTTTTATTATTTTAATTCGGTGTCAACTGTCAACCATTAATGTCCTGCACCAGCGATAATTTTTCCTGCGCCTTTCTTAATTAGAAGTAAGATAAAAGGAATACAGATTAGGAATAAAACCCCTAAGAACATAAATACATCCATATAGGTGAGCACGGTGGCTTGTTTAGTTACCCCTAAATCCAGTAGCGTATAGGCTTTTTGTAGCGCTTCATCTGCGGTAAATCCTTTGGCAATAAAACTTTGTTGTAAGGCTATCACTCGGTTTTGAACCTCTAAGGAGGCTGTATCCAAATGGCTGACTAAAGCCAAACGGTGGTTAACGGTCCAACGGGAGATAAACGTAGTAATTAAAGCGATACCAAAAGAACCTCCTAATTGGCGCATCATTCCCGTAAAAGCAGCACCTTCACCAATTTGTTTGTTGCGCAAATTCGATAGCGATAGGGTGGTAATCGGTACAAATAGCAAACCTAAACCAACTCCGCGTATAACTAAAGGCCAGAAGAAATGCTCTCGACCTGTATCGGGAGTCAAAATAGTATGGGCCCAGAAACTATAGGCAAAAAAGACTAAGAATCCCGTGGCGACCAAGTATTTCGGAGGAACCCCTCGTTGTAACATTCGCGCAATAAAAGGCATCATAAGCGCTGTCATTAACGAACTAGGCACCAACAGCATTCCAGCATCTGTAGCGGTCCACCCTAAGATGGATTGCGTATAGATCGGAATAATAAAAGTGGATCCATAGAGTCCAAATCCCAAGATAAAGGATAATACGGTACCAATCGCCAGATTGGAATCTTTTAGCACCCGTAGGTTTACAATGGGTTTTTCACAGGTCAATTCCCTCCATACAAAGAAAAAGAATCCCAGTACAGAAGTAATAGACAAGGTCAGAATGGTTGAATTTTCAAACCAATCGTCTTGTTGTCCGTGTTCCAATACATATTGTAAAGAACCTACTGCGACGGCTAACAGTATAATACCCAAAAAATCAACTTCGTTTAACTTGCTTTTCTCAGCATATCTAGGACTTTTTACATAGAGTAAGGTCAGTACAGTAGCTAAAATTCCAATAGGTACATTGATATAAAAAATAAAGGGCCACGAATAATGATCAATAATATAACCACCTAAAGGCGGTCCAAGTGTTGGTCCCACAATTACCCCCATACCGTAGATTGCCTGAGCAACACCTCTTTTTTCAACGGGATAACTCTCTGTTATAATCGTTTGGGAAGTAACCAATAAGGCTCCTCCACCTAACCCTTGAATAAAACGAAAAAGTATAATCTCCCATAATGTAGTAGAATACCCACATAAAAAAGAAGCCACGGTAAAGATGATAATAGAAGCGGCAAAATAATTGCGTCTTCCAAATTGTTGTGAGAGCCAGCTAGTCATCGGCACTACAATTACATTGGCAATGGCATAGGCTGTAACCACCCAAGCGATATCGGTTAAGGAAACCCCGATACTTCCTTTCATATCATTCATGGCTACGTTGACAATTGTTGTATCTACAATTTCAAGTAGCGCACAAAGAATAGCTGTAATGGTAATAATTATGCGTCGATAACCATGTTCTACTAAGCTTTCTTCACTCATTGTTGTGTTTGTTTATCGTCCGCTTTTAATATTTACTTCAATATCGACATTCATTCCTGGTTTTACATAGGCTAACATCTCGTCATCCGGATTGGAAAATGTGATTTTAACAGGAATACGCTGTACGGTTTTTACAAAGTTTCCCGAAGCATTATCTGGAGGGAGTAGGGCAAATTTAGCACCCGTTGCAGGGGACATTGAATTGATAGTTCCTTCGAATTTATGCTTGGGAAAAGCATCTACTTTAATGCTCACAGCTTGACCTTCGCGCATGTATTGCATTTGCGTTTCTTTGAAGTTAGCAACTACCCAGATATTGCCTTTTTGTACCGTATTAAACAAGCCTTGTCCCGGTTGAATTAATTGCCCCGCTTGAAGGTTTATTTTGGATACTTGACCCTCTTCTTTCGCTGTAATAACTGTATAAGACAAGTACAATTCCGCATGATCTAAGTTGGCTTTTGCTTGATCCACTAGGGCTTTCGCAGCATCAATTTGCGAGGTAGAAGCAACCGCTTGTGAACGGCTAATATTCACTTGTTGTGCTACTGCATGGGCTTGTTTTTCGCTCGCTTTGAGCTGCTCTTGTAGTACTACCACTTGTTTTTCAGCCGTTTCTTTTGCTGCTAATGCTTGTTCATACTGTTGTTTGGTAATGGATTGGGTTTGGTACAAGCGATTGTAGCGTTCATAATCATTTGTCGCTCTCCATAGCTGTGTGTTTGCTGCATCGATATTCGCTTTGGCCGTCGCTACATTGGCTTGTGCCGTAGATGCACCAGCTTGAGAGGAAAGCACTGTCGATTGACTCGTATTTTCACCTGCTTCTGCTATTTTCAATTGACTCAAAGCCGCCTGATAATTGGCTTTTGCCTGTTCTACATTGATAGCATATTCTCTATCATCCAAGCGAATTAACGTATCGCCTTTTTTGATCACCTGATTATCCTGTACATAGATGTTTTTGATATAGCCTGGTATTTTAGATACAACAGGCGTAATTTTTGTTTCGATCTGGGCATCATCAGTGTTTTCATGTGCCAAAGCATGTACGTACTTGTAGATTCCATATCCACCTCCAATAACGAGCATCACTGCTAAGGCAGCTATGAATTTTTTATTCAGTGGTTTTTTATATGCTGTATTATTTGTTTCCATCTTGGTCTTTGAGTTGTAAGTTGTCTAATAATTTACCTGTTTTATAGGCGTATTGGTAAAGGGTTAAGGTTTCATCGGCTTCACCTAGCATGTGATCAAGTTGGGCTTGTAGCTGTTGTACATCGGCTTCCAATAGGTGGTCCGTATCCGTTAAACCATTGTCATACTTATCCTTTACAATGCGGTAGTTTTCATTGGCCTGAACTAAAGCTTTCGCTAATACCGCATTCTTTTTCAAGGCTAATTCATACGCATTATAAGCCTCTTCCGTTTCGACCTTAGCCAAATCTTCAACGAGTTGTACTTGGTAATCGACTTCCAATTGCTTGGCTTTGGCTTTGTTAACTTCGGTTCTGTTTTTAAAGAGTTGTGTTAGGTCATATTTAAGTCCAATACCCACACTAGTTGCATTGGTGATATCGACTACCTTATCCAACTGAAGGGCAGAGTAGCCCGCAGTTAAGCCAATAGAAGGAAAGTAATTCCCTCGGGCTATTTTAATAGCCGTTTGAGCAATTTCATTCATTTTTTGAGCACCTTGAATATCTTTTCGAGCAGAAAAATCATCTGTTTTTGTTGGTAAAATAGCTACAGGCTTTACTTTTTCTGCCACAAGAGGAGTTTCTGCTGTATAGTCAATTAAAGTGCTTAAACGCGTGCTAATATTCTTTAGCGTATTTTTTGTTTCCGCTAAGGATAATTCAATATTGGCTTCTTGCAACTGCGTTCTCAGGTAGTCATTTTTTGCAATTAAACCATTGGCTAAAAACTGTTCAAAGTCAAGTGTACGTTGATGGGCGCGTTTTAAGTTTTCATTCAATAAAACCAAAGACTGTTGCGTTTTGTACAGCGCAAAGTAGAGGTTGATTGTTTGATATACTACATTTTCTGTGGTTGATGTTTCGGTTAATTGCGCTAAAGCGTAGTATTGCTTGCGCTGTGTTACCGTATTGCTAATCTTAAAACCACTAAACAGGGGAATATTGGCTTTTGCTTGGGCAATAATCAAATGCTGTGGAGTAACTTCGGGCATCTGATTTTCTTCTTTCGAAGGGGGGAGTGGTACTTTTAGGTTGACATCTGTACCATCAAAAAGGCGGTTGTAAGTGCCAGAAACTTCTAATTCGGGGTAGCGCATATTTTGAGCGCTGTGAATTTGAAGTCTTGAGGCTTCTGTACTAGCTTTTACTTTTTTTATTTCCTTGCCATTTTTTAAACTTAATGCTAGGGCCTGCTCTAAAGTCAGTGAGGTTGGAGTAGGGGTCTGAGCGAATGCTTGACAAACAAATAAGGAAGCAAGTACGAGGTAGTTACTTCTGTTCATTGTAGATTAATATTGATTTAAAGGATTGAATTAAATAAGGATATATTTGTTGTTTGATATGTGAACTAAATTCCTGGTGATTAGCGAGATTCCAATATTCATAAAGCATATGCTCGTGGTGAATAAGATAGGTGGTTACGCCCATGGAGAAGATTACAAAAGTCATGGCGTCTGGTTTGGCTTGGAACAAGCCCTTTTCATAGCCTTCTTCAATGAAGTAGGTAATGTGTTGCATGATTTCGCGTTTTAGTAAAACAATGCCTTCTGATATTTCAGGTGCATTCTCTTTTCGCGCTAATTGATTCATTAAAATCAGGTGGAAATCAGCATTACTTAGCTGTACAGCCATGAGATGTTCTACAAAGGCCATCAGTTTATCGAAGGGATTTAAACGGGTGTTGTCGGTTAAGTCGATCAATTTTTCTCTTGTACGGGTTAAGCGTATTTCAAAGAGAGCCGTAACCATCGCACTTTTAGACCCAAAATAATAGTTGACCATGGCTACATTAATTCCCGCGGCTTTTGAGATGTCGCGTATGCTCGTACCATCAATCCCTTTTTGAGAAAATAACTCTTCTGCTACCAATAGGATCTCTCTTTGTTTCTCACTTAATGCCATGATTCTTTTTATTTTTCAGGCACAAAATTAAACAAACGTTTAATTAGTTTTTATATTTTTCTTACTTTTTTTGCGTTAAAATAGTTTTAATTCAAGTATTTGTGTGTTTACATGGTTTTAATGCAAAATATAAGTTTTTGATTTACTGTAAATTAGAAGTTTTAGGTATAGGTGGTGAGCTAAGGCATTAGTATCGTAGGGATGAAAAGCATAGTACATCAAAATTCCCCCTTTAAAAGAAGATAGTTGTATATTTACAAGTCTCAAATAGTCTTTATCTTGAAAAAAGGAGTGCTACAATTAAAAAAGGAAGATTTTTATCCCGCTATAGGCCTAGTTGCTTTGCTTTGGCTTTTATTTTTTTTACAGCAAATCGGTTTTTTTCAAGCTTGTTATGGTGTAATACCTTGGCGTATTGCAGGAATTAAGGACATATTTTTAAGCCCCTTATTTCATGGTAGCCTTGATCATCTCAGCAGCAATACCCTCCCTTTATTCTTTTTAAGCGTACTCTTGTTCTTATTTTACAAAAAGCAAGCCTATACTGTTCTTATTGGAGGCTGGATTCTTTCTGGTATGCTGTTGTGGCTTTTACCTGATTTTAATTTTTTAAAGCATCAGATCCATAGCTGTCACATAGGTGCAAGTGGTTTAATTTATATGCTTGCTACTTTTCTTTGTTTTAGTGGTATCTTTTCACGTCAAGTGCTCTTAATCCTTGTGTCCCTTCTTGTTGTTCTGCTCTATGGAGGATTGATTTACGCTATCTTTCCTTACTTAGTTGAGGATGATGTTTCTTGGCAAGGGCATTTACTTGGCGCTGGGGTAGGCTTTTTTTATGCCTATCAATTAAACAAAAAGAGAAGAAAAAAAGCTTGATTTTCCCCCTGTATGGAAAAGATATTTTATCGCATCAAACAAAGTCGAGGCTTATATAAGGGGTAAATAATTTCCATTCCGTGAGCAGTACCTCTGGTGCTGGGGTAAATGGGGTTGTTTTAGCTTTAATAGAACAAGGGATATAGCTAACGCTATATGGGGCTAAGAAAGGAAAGCTTTATTTTTTAGGCTAATTATTTAAAATAGCTCTAAATAACTGACTACTTTTAATTTCAATTCTGTACATTTGAAGTAAACTCAATCCCATGAAAAATAAATCTTTCTATCGTTTCAGTATGGTCCTCCTACTTCTTTTCGCTTGTATGTCCTGCAACACGCAATCCATGCCTGAGAAAGCGAAAGCAGTAACGCCTTTTGACGTTAATCGCTACTTAGGGACATGGTATGAAATTGCGCGTTTTGATTTTCGCTTTGAAAAAGACCTGGACAATACATCCGCTCAATATCACTTAGATAAACAAGGAAACGTCATCGTGTTAAATAGCGGCTACAATACCAAAGAAAAAGAGTGGAAGAAAGCAGTGGGTAAAGCGAAATTTAGAGGAGAAAAAACACAGGCCGCATTGAAAGTTAGCTTCTTTGGTCCTTTTTATTCAGGCTATACGGTTATTGCCCTAGATGCTGACTATCGCTATGCTTTAATCGCTGGAAAAGATTTAGATTACCTGTGGATTCTATCCAGAGAAAAAAGCATTCCCACATCTGTTAAAGAAGAATACCTAAACCTAGCGAAAGAAATAGGTTATGATACCTCGCGTTTAATTTGGGTCAATCACGATAATGACAACAATCCTTTTCTCAACGAATTTGGCAGCTTGAAGTAATGGTTGACACCACTCACCACTCACCACTCACCAGTTAAGCAAATTTCTTACTCGCAGCGACTGATAAAACCACACCCAGAGTCACGCCTATCATCCCAATAGAGACGTATTCATTGAGGAAAATTGCAGCTAGAGCCAAACCAAAGAAAGGTTGTAGCAGTTGCAACTGTCCTACAGAAGCTATTCCACCCTGTGCTAATCCTTTGTACCAGAAGATAAAACCAGTAAACATACTCATGGTACCGAGATACAGTAAACTCACCCAAGTATCCGTTTGAATGAAGTGAAAAGAGGTGGGCATAAAAAAGAAAAGCGAAGGAAGTAAAATCGGTAGGGCATAGATAATGGCCCAAGATATAACTTGACTTCCGCCCATTGTTTTAGTCAATACAGCACCTTCAGCATAGGCTAATCCACAGAGAACTATAGCAGCAAGCATCAACAAGTCGCCTGTAAGTGAGCTTGTTGCATGTTGTGCATAAGCAAATCCGACTACTAATCCACTACCGATTAATGCAAAAAGCCAAAAAAGGGGTTTAGGTTTTTCCTTTCCACGTAGTACGGCAAAAATGGCTGTACTCAAAGGTAGTGTCCCAACAAAGACTAAAGACCGTGCAGCAGTCATATGTTGTAAAGCTAAAGAAGACAGTAAGGGAAATCCAATCACTGCACCTATAGCTACGAGTATAATTGATTTTGATTCGATTTTATTGGGTATTGTTGCCTTGCTATAAAACAAGAATAGCCCAGCTAAAACAGCCGCAATTAAGGCGCGTACCAACGTGACAAAAATAGGATCTAAACTCAATACCGCCACTTTCGTAGCAGGCATAGATCCACTAAAGAGTAGTACTCCAATTAATCCGTTCATCCATCCGCTTGACGTATGGGTTACTGTTGTTGCTTTCATGTATTTCTAATTTTTTTCAAAAGTAAACGGAAATTAGCAACAAACACAGTCGCAGTTTTGTATATTTGGATGGACACAGTTAAGTTATGGAAGATAAATACCTCTATTTGCGTTTAGCGGAAAAGCTAGCCAATCAAATTCGAAACGGCGTATTCAAAAAAGGAGATCGCCTTCCATCAATACGCGTCTTGTGTAAGACGTACAATATCAGTATGAATACAGCAAAACGCGTTTATTTAGAATTAGAATCGGAATCTTTGGTACTTGCTGTTCCTCAATCGGGCTATTTTGTAAGCCATGTCAATTACACCCATTTTCCTTTGCCTAAAGCGAGTAATCCAACTCCTTTGGCTGATAGTGATATACCGAAGGATATTATTAATAAAGTATATTCTAGTATTGGTAAGGAAGAGTTGACCCTATTTTCATTCAATTCGCTTTATGGGGAGTTTTTACCTGCTGCACAAATGAAAAAGGAAATTATTCAGGCGGCAAAAGAAATGAAGTATGGGGGAGTGGATTATGAAGGAGTTCAAGGAAATATTAACCTCAGACGCATGATTGCCGCCCGTTCGATGACATGGGGAGGAGCCCTTACAGAAGATGAAATTGTAACAACCAATGGAAGTATACACGCCATATCCCTCTGCTTGTTAGCCTTGGGAAAGGCAGGGGATACAGTTGCCATAGAAAGTCCGTGTTATCCCGGAATCTTTCAATTGGCGATTGACTTAGGGTTTAAAGTATTGGAATTACCTACAGATCCGGTAACAGGGGTAAAGTTAGATGCCTTAGCACGGGTTTGTCCTGTCATTGATATCTGCTTGTTAATTACCAATTACAACACGCCTTTAGGGAGTTGTATGCCCGTAGAAAATAAAAAGAAAGTAGTTGAACTATTGGCCTCCTATTCTATACCTTTAATAGAGGATGATGTTTATGGAGATTTAAACTTCAATGGCAAGCGTCCTGTGTGTTGTAAAGCTTTTGATACAACAGGCAATGTGTTGTGGTGTAGTGCGGTTTCCAAAACCTTAGCTCCAGGCTACCGCGTCGGTTGGGTTAGTGCGGGAAAATATCAAGATAAAGTCATTGAGCAGAAATTAATACATTCTATTTCCTCTCCTGCTATTGTACAGGAAGCAGTAGCTAATTTTATGAAGTCGGGTAAATATGAAAAACACTTGCGCAAATTAAGACAAAGCCTATTTGCCAACTATCAAAAAATGCTCACGGTTATTGTAAATGAATTTCCTACAGGTACAAAAGTAACCCGCCCAGAGGGAGGATTATCCCTGTGGATTGAATTCGATGAAAAAGTTAATACACTTAAATTATATGATTTGTGCATACAGGAGGGAATCAGTATTGCTCCAGGACGCATGTTTACTGTGCAACGTCAGTTTCAAAACTGTATTCGAATTAGCATTGGTTTACCGTGGTCTAAGGAAATAGAACAACAGCTCAAACGAGTTGGTCGACTTAGTTTGCGAGCTGTTTAATTATAAACACCTGATTGGTTGTTAGTTGGCTTTTGTTTTTTTGGGGTAGCCGATTCGATCCAACCTAAATTTTTTTGTATCAAAAAAAAATGTCACCTTTGCCACTTGAAAGGGGTGCTGCACAAGGTTGCGGCTGAGATGATACCCTGGAACTCGTTTCCACACCTGACCTAGGTAATGCTAGCGTAGGGATCAACCATTTATCATCTCATCATTTACTTTAGTTAAGTTAATATGATGCAGGAAATCTTACAACAAACCACGTGGACCGAATGGCTCGGTGTCTTTTTTTCTATGATTCAAGTCGTACTTGCATCGAGAAATAACTCCAACAACTATCTTTTTGGAATTGCAGGTATATCGCTAACACTTTATGTGATGATTACAGCCAAACTCTATGCAGAATTCACCTTAAACCTCTACTATTTGGCCATGAGTATCTACGGTTGGTTGTATTGGAAATACGGCAAACAGCAAGAAGAAGCTAAAATATCAAGAGCGAATACGACAGATAAATGGATTGTGTTGGGCATTGTGAGTGCTACCTTTGGATTGTTTTGGTTCTTTCTGACCCAGTATACTGATTCGGATGTCCCTATTTGGGATTCTTTGGTCAGTGCTTTTGCATGGGCAGGTATGTGGTTGATGGCAAAGCGCAAAGTAGAAAATTGGATACTGTTAAATATCAGTAATCTAATTTCCATCCCCTTGATGGTACACAAGAATTTATATCTATATGCTGGGCTGACAGTATTTTTGTTTGTCGTTGCCGTTTTAGGGTATATTAAATGGAATCGAATTTTAAAAGAGGAGCAATATGCTAAATGTTAAGGAGTTAAGAGAGGCGATGCGAGGAGCAACCGCTATTTCACAAGAGGTGATTGAACATATTTACAAGGAAAGATGGCTACAAATTTGGGTACCAAAAAACTATGGAGGTTTAGGTTGTGACTTTAGATCAGGCTTACTCCATTTATACGATTGGGCCAAGATCGATGGAAGTTTAGGATGGATGTTAACCCTTTGTTCAGGAGCCAATTATTTTGCTCGTAATTTACAACCAGAAACGGCAAAAGCGCTATTCTCAAGTGCATACACTTGTTTTGGCGGTAGTGGTATGGTAGGCGGAACAGCTGATGAACAAGAAGATGGTTGCTATGTGCTAAATGGACTGTGGCATTATGCTACAGGAGCTCCTTATCTCAGCCACTTTACGTTAAATGCTCGTGTACTCAAACAAGGAAATCCTGTACTTGATGAGGAAGGAAATCCGAAGATTTGTTCGTTTATAATTCCCAAGAACCAAGTAACGATTATTTCCAATTGGAAATCTATGGGTATGAAAGCAACGGGAACCTTTTCTTTCGAAGTGAAGGAGGCAACTATTCCGGCAGACTATCACTTCGTTTATGATGTATTCTATACGGACGACCAAATCACCAAGATTCCCTTTGGTCTTTTTGCTGATTTAACGCTATTGGTCAACTATTTGGGCATGGCTTCTCATTTTATGGAAGCCGCAGCTAAGGTATGGTCAAACCCAATTTTACACAGGAATCAAAAAAGAATCGAAACCATGCTAGAGGGGGTGTTAACCTACGCTATTCAAATCGAAGGATTATTGGAGCGTAACAGCCCCATATCGATAGGGCTAGAAGAGGAAATCCACCAGTATGGAACGCGCGCATTGGAACAACTCATTGCTAAAATCACCCAAGTATTTGTGCAGTTAGGCATCAAAGGAACCCAAGTTGATCAACCCATTTATCAACTATTTTGTGACTTTTTTACCGCTACACAACATGCTAATTTTAGATCAGATACAACAACATAAGAGTTCATTCGCTCTACTTCTAAAATAAAAAGAACATTTCCATTGCGATACTTCTTGTGAAGCCGTATTTTTGCCTCAAACATGAACTTTATTCCACTATGGGGTAAAGTTTGTTTTTTTTAATTGGTTGAAATGAGTGAAAAAAGAACCGCTATTTCGGCAGCCTTAACCTCTATTATGTGTGTGCAAGGCGGTGCGTCACTAGCAAAAAAGCTGTTTCCTGTTTTAGGACCAGCTGGTGCAAGTTCCTTGCGTATTGGTCTATCTGCTATTTTACTACTGGTAATTAATAGACCCAATCTAAAAGCTTTAACGAAAAAACAATGGCTGTGCTGTTTGGGGTATGGACTCAGTATTGGTGGAATGAATTTACTGTTTTACTTTGCTATTGAGCGCGTACCTTTAGGCTTAGGAGTTACTGTTGAATTTATAGGTCCTTTGCTGTTGGCGTTGTTTTTATCGCGTCGGGTATTGGATGTACTTTGGGCCATGCTAGCGTGTATTGGTATTTTACTCATTGTGCCTTGGAAGAGCAACAATGTTGATTTATTGGGATTGGGTATGGCTTTTATGGCCGGAATGTTTTGGGTGGGGTATATTGTTATGGGAAGTAAAGTAACCAAACTCATCGATGGCAGAACAGCAGTGTCTATCGGAACGGTATTCGCAGCAATGATTATTGTACCTGTTGGAATTGCTTCAGGGGGCTTAGTTCACCTAACTTGGCCTTTGTTCTTTTTGGGACTAGCTGTTGCCATACTATCAAGCTCTTTACCCTTTACGTTAGACTTAGTTGCCATGAAGCGAATCCCCGCAAAGAGCTTTAGTATTTTGACCAGTTTGCACCCCGCATTTGCAGCCTTAAGTGGTTTACTTTTTTTAGGAGAAGCCCTTAGCTTGGTGCAATGGTTGTCTGTAGCTTGTGTGGTTTTTGCAAGCATTGGAACTACAATAACCTCACCTAGAGTAAATTAACCCGTTTTATATAAAGTACTTCTTTAGGCTGTTTTAGTTTTTACTTTGCATTACTAGCAACAAAATAGGGGAATTGCCCCATTTTTAAAGAGAATAGTTTACCTTTGAGGAACAAGGAATAATTAGAATTTATAGTGAAATTATGAATCAAGAAATAAGAAACTTAGAACCAAAACAAGTTTGGAATAAGTTTGCCGATTTGAATGCAGTGCCACGTCCTTCTAAAAAAGAAGAACGCGTAATTGCTTTTATGGTAGACTTCGGAAAATCGTTAGGGTTAGAAACAATCCAAGATGAAGTAGGAAACGTCATCATTAAAAAACCGGCAACAGCTGGAATGGAGAACAGAAAAACAATTGTGATGCAATCGCATTTGGATATGGTTCACCAAAAAAACAATGATACGGATTTTGATTTCGATACACAGGGAATCGAAATGTATGTAGAAGATGGATGGGTACGTGCTAAGGGAACAACATTAGGGGCTGACAACGGATTAGGTGTAGCTACCATCATGGCTATTTTAGAGAGTAATGACATTCCACATCCTGCTATTGAAGCCTTATTCACTATTGATGAAGAGACGGGAATGACAGGAGCTAAGGGGTTAAAAGGAGGTTTGCTTGAAGGTGAAATTCTTTTAAACTTAGATACAGAAGAAGACGATGAAATCGATATCGGATGTGCTGGGGGAATTGATGTAACTGCTTCAGCAGAATACGATGAAGAGGATACACCCGAAAATGCAGTAGGATACCGCATTACAATCAAAGGATTAAACGGAGGACACTCGGGAATGGACATTCACAAAGGATTGGGGAATGCCAATAAAATCATGAACCGCTTGTTGTTTGATTCTTTTGATAATTTTGGTTTGCAAATTGCAACGATCAAAGGAGGAAGCTTGCGCAATGCTATTCCACGTGAAAGCGTTGCAACTGTGATAATCGCTCAAATGTATGACGAAGCTTTTGTGTATGATATGACGCAAATTGTAGCGGAAATCAAAGCCGAATTACACACAGTTGATCCAGGATTAGAAGTTATATTCGATAAATTAGACGAAGCAGAGACGCCGAAAAAAGTAATGCCATCTATGGCGCAATACTTCTTTGTTCGTTCGATGTATGCGGCTCATAATGGTGTATTCCGCATGAGTCCAGACTTCGATGATTTAGTAGAAGCTTCTAACAATATCGCAAAAGTAGAAGTAGGAAATGGACAACTAACAGTTAAATGTTTAACTCGTTCATCTGTAGAGTCTTCTAAAATGGACGTAGCGAATGGTTTACGTGCCGCATTTGAATTAATGGGATGTGAGGTGGAATTTTCTGGTTCTTACCCAGGATGGAGTCCAAACCCAGATTCTGAAATTCTGGATGTTTTAGTTGATATTTACGAAAAACAACACAGCGAAAAACCAAATGTAGTGGCTTGTCACGCAGGTTTAGAATGTGGAATCTTAGGTACGCATTATCCAACGATGGATATGATTTCATTTGGTCCTACAATCAAAGGAGCTCACTCTCCAGCAGAGCGTGCAAACATTGAATCACTTCAAAAATTTTGGAACTTTGTTTTAGAAATCTTAAAGCAAATTCCACTAAAAAAATAAACGTATCCCAAGAACGTTAACCCTATAAAAACAGCAGGTAGCTTTTCGCTCTTGCTGTTTTTTTTATATCCAAAAGCGAGGTTCATTCCGTTTACCCTGTCCAAAACTCCGTCTTTAGTTGCTGTCATAATCTAGCTGATTTACGGGTTAGGATGTCTTGTAAAATCCTTCCTTCCCATTTAGCCCCCTACAGGAATGCCCTGCAAACGTAAACAAAGGGAGACAAGGCTAAAGCACCCCCTTCACTTATTTTTCTTTTTTTAGCAAACAAAGGTATAAAAGGCTATCATCTTCCGTAATACAGCAAGATAAACTACTGTTAGTCAGCTTGCTATGTGCTTATCTTTTAGTTTTATTCGGGTCTTCTTCGACACATCGTCGTATTTCATTGGGCTAAGAGCCATTTTACCGAAGGACACTCGAAGGAGACCCGAACAAGACCCCAAGAAATCCCCTAGCTATTATTTTAATGGGAACGCGCTAAACACTTTTTTTTTCCTCTACAGTAAGGGTTTTTAAGGGAGGCTGCTTTAGTCAGTTGGAAGAAAAACGGCGAATCAAGCTGCCATCTACCAAAATGTAGCTAGTTCCCAACTATTTTAAGGAAATTTTAATTTTTAAGCAAGTTGAATTGTAAATTGCTTTTTGTACATTAGTTGCTTTAAGAAAATAAAACTCAAAAACAGTATGAAAAAATCTATCTTAGCACTAGCTCTTGTAAGCTTAGTTGCTATTTCATGTGGAGATAAAAAATCAACAGATACAACTACGCCTGATCAAGGAGTAGAACAAACAGCGGAAGCGCCAGCACAAAAAGAGTTGACGTATACCGTTGAATGGACTGCTTTTAAAACACCTGCTAAAGTTGGAGTGAAAGGAACTTTTGACGAGATCAAATTGTCAGAAGTCAATCGTGAAGCGGCTACGTTAGAAGAAGGATTAAAAGGAGCGCAATTTGCTATTGTAACGAGTTCTGCTAGTACAGGAGATCCTGCAAGAGATGAAACCTTGCGTTTAAACTTTTTTACAAAATTAGTGGGAAATATCAACGGATTTTTCGGCGAGTTTAAAGAGGGGAAAGTTTTGGTTCACTTGACGTTAAATGGAATTACAAAAGAAAAAGAGTTTGCGTATGAAGCAACAGAAGCAGGGGTGAAGCTAAAAGGATCGATTGATATCTTGGAAGACTTCGCTGCAAAAGACGCTTTCTCTGCTTTACATACCGCTTGTAATGCCTTACACGAAGGGAAAACATGGTCTGATGTGGAAATCGCCGTAGAGATTAAAGAATAAAAAGAGATAAATAAACGAATTGAAGAGGAATATGCGAATATATTCCTCTTTTTTTTTAACTTTGCATCCAATTAAATTATCTCTTTTTAAGATATGATAGATAGATTACAAATTATAAAACAACGTTTTGATGAAATATCTGATTTGATCATTCAACCAGATGTTATTGCTGATCAAAAGCGCTATGTTCAATTAAACAAAGAATATAAAGATTTAAAGCAGCTAGTTGAGAAACGTGCGGAGTATTTAAATCTAACCGGAAATATTGCTGAAGCAAATGAAATATTAGCGGATGGAAGTGATGCAGAGATGGTCGATATGGCTAAAATGCAGCTAGATGAAGCTAAAGGCCGTTTGCCTGAATTAGAAGATGAAATTAAATTCCTTTTAATCCCAAAAGATCCAGAAGATGCGAAAAACGTAATGGTTGAAGTGCGCGCTGGTACAGGAGGTGATGAAGCTAGTATTTTTGCGGGTGATTTGTTTAGAATGTACACGAAATACTGTGAATCAAGAGGATGGAGAACTTCTGTTGTAGACGTAAATGAAGGAACTTCAGGAGGATACAAAGAGGTTATTTTCGAAGTAACTGGAGAAGATGTATACGGAACGTTGAAATTTGAGGCTGGAGTACACCGCGTACAACGTGTTCCTCAAACAGAAACTCAGGGACGTGTACACACATCCGCTGCCACTGTAATGGTATTACCAGAAGCAGAAGAGTTTGATGTTCACATTGATATGAATGACGTTCGTATTGACTTGTTCTGTTCGTCCGGACCTGGTGGACAGTCGGTGAATACAACAAAGTCTGCCGTGCGTATGACGCATATCCCTACTGGATTGGTTGCCCAATGTCAAGATGAAAAATCACAACACAAGAACAAGGATAAAGCCCTATCTGTTTTGCGTTCTCGTTTGTATGAAATGGAATTGGCAAAGAAACAAGAGGAAGATGCGAAGAAACGTAACTCTCAAGTAAGTAGTGGTGACCGTTCGGCTAAAATTAGAACCTACAACTACCCACAAGGACGTGTTACAGATCACCGTATCGGATTAACACTTTACGATTTAGATGGTGTAATGAGCGGCGGTATTCAGAAAATTATTGATGAATTACAATTAGTAAGTAATACAGAGAAATTAAAAGAAAGCGAAGTTTATTAAACTGCAAGATAAGGAGAAACCACACTAGGCAGTGTGGTTTTTTTTAAAACTATTTAGAACATGACAACACAACAACTCCTTGAGCAAATTCAGCGTAAAAAATCATTTCTATGTGTAGGATTAGACGTTGATTTAACGAAAATTCCCGCTTTTTTGCTAGAAGAGGAAGATCCTATTTTTAGTTTCAATAAAGCCATTATTGATGCTACGCATGATTTGACTGTAGCGTATAAACCCAATATTGCTTTTTTTGAAGCCTATGGAATCAAAGGCTGGGAATCTTTAAAAAAGACCATTGCGTATATCAAAGAAAAGTACCCAGAACTGTATACGATAGCGGATGCAAAGCGAGGTGATATTGGCAATACCGCTTCGATGTATGCCAAAGCTTTCTTTGAAGATATGGCTTTTGATAGCGTAACTGTTGCGCCTTATATGGGGAAAGATTCGGTGGAGCCTTTCTTGGCATTTGAAAACAAACACACGATTTTATTGGCCTTAACATCCAATGAAGGAGCTTTTGATTTTCAAACACAGCTGATCGAAGGCAAACCTTTGTATCAAAAAGTGATAGAAACCTCCCAACAATATAAACAGGCAGAAAATCTGATGTATGTTGTTGGTGCTACAAAAGCAACCTATTTTAAAGCTATTCGCGAAGTAGCCCCTACTAGTTTTTTACTCGTTCCAGGTGTTGGAGCACAAGGAGGAAGCTTACAAGAGGTTTGTCAATACGGATTAGCTGAAAATGTGGGCTTGTTGATTAACTCCTCAAGAGGCATTATATATGCATCGAATCAGGCTGATTTTGCTGAAAAAGCAAGAGAAGAAGCACTGAAGATACAAAGTGAAATGCAAGCCATTTTAAATGAAAGATTTTAGATTATGATAGTAACAAAGGATCAACTAGGTCGTGAACACACTTTTGAGCAAATGCCAACCCGCATTGTTTCGCTTGTACCTGCTGTAACGGAAACACTTTTTGACTTAGGATTAGAAGATGAGTTAGTCGGTATAACAACTGCTTGTATTCATCCGTATCAATTAAAAGTAACAAAGGAAAGTATAGGTACTCCAAAACAAGTCGCGATTGACCAAATTAAAGCGTTGAATCCTGCTATTATCATAGCGAATATTGAAGAAAATACGGTAGAACAGATTGAGAAAGTAAAGGGTATTTGTCCCATTTGGTTGACCGATGTTCGCAATATGGATCAAAATATTCAGCTCCTTGAAGCTTTAGGGCAATTGTTCAACAAGCGTACAGAAGCTCGTAAATGGATTGATAAAATTCAGTTTGGACAACGAGATTTGATGGACTTTGTTCGCAATAAGGAAGGATATAAGGCGGCTTATTTTGTAGGGAAAGACCCTTTTGTCGTAGCAGGAGAAGGAACATGGATTCACGAATTGCTAACGCTCAACCAGTTTGAAAATGTCTATGCCAATCGCGTAGAACGCTATCCGGAGGTTGAAATTAAAAAAATAAGAATACAGGGCGACCCCGAAGTGGTTTTTCTCCCTTCCTTACCTTACGCATTTCAAGAAGAAGATGCCTTTGAAATTGGGCGATTTACACACCATGGAAAGACCATCTTCGTAGAAGGAGAGATGTTTTCTTGGTATGGTACCCATGTGTGCAAAGCTTTTGATTATTTTAAGCAAATTCACAATCGATTATAAACTAAAAATCTCACAGCAGGTGAGATTTTTTTATTTCCTCTCGTTTGTTAGAAGAAGAAAGCGCTAACTCTTGCCTGATTAAGTTACCCCTTTAGGGTACATGCTCACACCAAAAGTGGCTAATATCGGCCTCAAAATGACTCTATTTGGATGTAAGAAATAAAAAAAATAGAAAAATCCTAAAAAAACGGTTTTTTCATGGGTTTGAGATATGGAAAAACGCGATAAAATCTGTATATTAGCACGTTTAATAATGACAATTTAAATTTAATATACTTATGTCTGAAGGAGAAAAGTTGATTCCTATTAACATTGAGGAACAGATGAAATCCGCTTACATTGACTATTCAATGTCCGTGATTGTATCTCGAGCGCTTCCTGATGTTAGAGATGGCTTAAAACCTGTGCATCGTAGAGTGTTATTTGGTATGTATGAATTAGGCGTAATGTCTAATAGAGCACATAAAAAGTCTGCCAGAATTGTAGGGGAAGTTTTAGGTAAATACCACCCACACGGTGATAGTTCTGTATATGACGCCATGGTGCGTATGGCTCAAGACTGGAGCATGCGTTATTTACTTGTAGATGGACAAGGTAACTTTGGATCTGTAGATGGAGATAGCCCAGCAGCGATGCGTTATACAGAGGCTAGAATGAAGAAGATATCCGAAGAAATTCTAGCTGATATCGATAAAGAAACCGTTGATTTTCAATTAAACTTTGACGATACGTTAGAAGAGCCAAAAGTAATGCCTACGCGTATTCCTACGTTATTGGTTAATGGAGCTTCAGGTATTGCCGTTGGTATGGCTACCAATATGGCACCACACAACCTTTCTGAGGTTATTGATGGTACATTGGCTTATATCGATAACAATGACATTGAAATCGATGAGTTGATGAATTACATCAAAGCACCAGACTTCCCAACGGGAGGGGTGATTTACGGCTATGAAGGAGTTAGAGAAGCGTTCAAAACTGGACGTGGTCGCGTAGTTATGCGTGCAAAAGCAAACTTTGAAGAAGTAGACGGAAGAGAATGTATCGTGGTAACGGAAATTCCGTTCCAAGTGAACAAAGCTGAAATGATCAAAAAAACTGCGGAAGCAGTTAACGATAAGAAAATTGAGGGTATTGCTACTATTCGCGATGAATCCGATCGAAAAGGGATGCGTATCGTTTATGTATTAAAACGCGATGCTATTCCAAACATCGTATTGAATACCCTTTATAAATACACCCAATTGCAGTCTTCTTTCAGTGTGAATAATATCGCATTGGTAGATGGACGTCCACAAACATTAAACTTAAAAGAGCTGATCTACCACTTCGTAGAGCACAGACACGATGTTGTAGTGAGACGTACGCAATATGAATTGAGAAAAGCAGAAGAACGCGCGCATATTTTAGAAGGATTAATCATCGCTTCAGATAATATTGACGAAGTTATCGCTTTAATTCGTTCCTCAAGCAATGCAGACGAAGCAAGAGCTAAATTAATTGAACGCTTTTCTTTATCTGAAATTCAAGCCCGTGCAATTGTTGAAATGCGTCTACGTCAATTAACAGGACTAGAGCAAGATAAACTACGTGCAGAGTACGAGGAAATCATGAAGTTAATTAATCACTTACGCGAGTTATTGGCAAGCAAAGAAATGCGAATGAATTTGATTAAGGAAGAATTAACTGAAGTAAAAGATAAATTCGGTGATGAGCGTCGTTCTGTAATTGAATACGCAGGTGGTGATGTGAGTATTACAGACCTTATTGCAGATGAACAGGTAGTTATTACTATTTCTCATGCTGGTTACATCAAACGTACACCCCTATCGGAATACAAAACGCAAAATAGAGGTGGAGTAGGACAAAAATCGGCGGGAACAAGAGATCAAGATTTCTTAGAGCATATGTACGTTGCTACCAACCACCAGTATATGTTATTCTTTACCCAAAAAGGAAAATGTTTCTGGATGAGAGTATACGAAATTCCTGAAGGAACTAAAGTAAGTAAAGGCCGTGCGATTCAAAACTTGATCAATATTGAGAATGACGACAAAGTGAAAGCGTTTATTTGTACCCAAGATTTGAAAGATGAGGAGTACATCAACAACCACTATGTGATCATGGCAACCAAGCAAGGTCAAGTGAAGAAAACACCATTAGAGCAATATTCACGTCCAAGACAAAATGGTATTAACGCCATTACAATTAAGGAGGATGACGAATTACTAGAAGCAAAATTAACGGATGGTAAGAGCAAAGTACTTATTGCAGTAAAATCAGGTAAGTTAGTTCGCTTTGACGAGGAGAAAACACGTCCGATGGGAAGAACGGCTTCGGGAGTTCGCGGAATTACCCTAGCAGATGATAAAGACGAGGTAATCGGAATGGTATCTGTGAGTGATTTGAATAGCGAAATCTTAGTTGTTTCTGAAAACGGATATGGTAAGCGTTCTGCTTTAGAGGAGTACAGAGAAACGAATCGCGGTGGAAAAGGAGTGAAGACCATGAATATCAGTGATAAAACTGGATTATTGGTTTCCATTAATACGGTAACGGATGCGGATGATTTGATGATCATCAACAAATCAGGATTAACGATCCGTATGCGTGTATCTGATTTACGTGTAATGGGACGTGCAACTCAAGGTGTTCGTCTAATCAACATCAAAGGAAACGATTCAATTGCTGCAGTTTGTAAGGTAATGAAGGAAGATGATGAGGAAGATCAAGACCAAGAATTTGTAGAAATTGACGGATCAATTTTGGAAGTTTCCGAAGATGGAATGGACCAAATTGAAGAAGAAGACCAAGATCAAGAATAAAACAATAAAAACAACAGAGTTATGAATAAAAAATATGTTTATTTAGCGGCAGCCCTAATGATTTCTGGGCTTTCTATGGCTCAAAAGAAAGAGCTTAAAGATGCTGAGAAAGCAGTTAAAAAAGGAAATGTTACAGAAGCTACTGCAGCATTAAACGCAGTTGAAGCAGTTTTAGGACAGGCGACAAACGAACAAAAAATTCAATTTTACTATTTAAAATCAAACTTAGCTTTCCAACAAATTGAGCAAGACAAAGATTTTGATGGAAACGTTGATAAAATGGTAAGTGCTTACAAACAAATTGAAGCTATTGACAAGAATAATAAATTTGCTAAACAAGCAAATGAAGAATTAGGTATTGTAGCTTCTAAAGTAATTAACAAAGCTATTGAAGATAATAACTCTTCGAACTATATAGGAGCAACAAAAAAGTTTAAACAAGCTTTTGATATCAATCCACAAGATACGTTGTATCTATACTATGCTGCATCAACAGCTATTAGTTCAAAAGACTATGCTACGGCAACAGCCTATTACAAAGAATTGATTGACTTAGGATATAACGGAAATGAGTCATACTACACAGCCATAGATAAAGAAACTGGAGAAGTTCAAAACTTCGGTAAAGATTCTAAAATGAGAGATGTGCTGGTAAAACAAGGCTCTCATACAGACCCTAAATTTGTAAAAGAGGACTCTAAACGTCCTGAAATCATCAAAAACTTAGCTTTAATCTATTACCAAGAAGGGCAATACGAAGAAGCTGAGAAAGCAGTTATTGAGGCTAGAAAATCGAATCCTAATGATACTAACTTGATGTTGACTCAGATGGATTTATACTTAAAATCAAACAATATTGGTAAGTACGAAGAGATCGCCAAAGAAGCGTTAGCTAAAAATCCAAATGACGATGTACTCTTGTACAACTTAGGGGTGACAAGTTACCAAGCTGGTAAAGTTGAGGAAGCTAGAAAATACTATGAGCAAGCGATCCGCATCAACCCTAAAAATGAAAGTGCATACTTAAATATGGCTTTCATTAAATTGCAACCAGATGAGGAGATTACAAATAAAATGAATAGCCTTGGTATGTCTGCTGCAGATAACAAAAAATACGACCAATTGCAAAAGCAGAAAAAAGAGCTTTACCGCGATGCTATGAACGATTTAGAAAAAGTTTTATCAATTAATCCTTCAAATGACGAAGCGATCAATACATTGAAAAACATTTATAGAGCGTTAGAAATGAATGATAAATTAAAAGCGTTAGAGGCAAAATAATTGTCAAACTAACCTTTTTAAGGATAAAAAGTAAAAAGAGGCAGGAATTCAATTTCTGCCTCTTTTTTATTGAAGTGCTATTCAGAAGATAGGCTACTTAAGTTTTTTGCTCAAGACGCTTAATTTATTATTTCAATCCATTAATTGATACAAACAATTCATAATTTTGTCTTTGATAAAATATAACAGACCTTTGTAAGGTGAAAATAGCCACTATCATATTATCCCTATTTATGTTTTTCAAACCGGTATTACCTGTTGTGGAATATGTAGTGCTATACGATTATATTAAAAATGAGCTTTGTGTCAACAAAGACAAACCTGAGCTTGCTTGTAATGGAAAGTGTCACCTTGCAAAAGAATTAACGCATGCTTCTGATACAGACTCAGACAAAAATAGAACACAATTTGCTTCTGCAGAAATTCAATTGATCTTCTATCAAGCGATTGAAGAAGTAAGCTATGTGTTAGTTAATTCCTATAACGAAAAAACAGTTGTCAGTACTGAAAACTACTATACCTTTTCGTTTACTAATTTTTTATTTCGACCTCCTATTAGCTAAATTAAACGTAGAATGATGATGCATTTTGTTTGTACTCCATGAAGCTATATTACGTGCTTACTAAGGGGTACAGCTATGCCATATCTTTCATTCAACTCCCATTTTTAATTGAGTTCTCAACCTAGATAGTCATGTAATATCACTATCTCTAAAGGATTTTGTAGTAGTTAGCGCAGAGGGTAAATTCCTTTAGCTTACTGGTTTATCATTTGTGCGACTGAATGCAGGAGTACAAGTTGTATAAACCCATGTCGTTACTTGATCCACCACTGAAAACAATGAAAACGTTTATATATTTAGTAATCGCTTGTTTTATTCTTACCGCTTGTACTTTGGATAAAACAAACTATGAAGCTGAAACCAATACTGTAGTGCCAGATAATCAGGCTTTTAAGGAGGTTTTTTCAGTTGAAAATGATGCTTATATCCTTCGTGTCGAGGCTTTAGAAGGACAGTTATACCAAGGCTACAATGAAGTGCGTGTCCATGTGCTTGATTCCCATACTAAACAGGTGATTGAAGACGCAAAAGTTAGCGTATTACCGCTACATTTAGTTGAAGGTGAAAAAGAAGATTCTTGCCCCCATAGTCCTGCATGGGTATATCAACCGCAGGATAAATACTATTCAGGCTATTGTGTATTTACACAAGAAGGAGTAAAAGGAGCTTGGGTATTGGTTCTTACAGTAGAGGGAAAAACAATAGCATTTCAAAAGAGGGAACCGATTGAGGTCAAACATCAAAGTAATATGAATCTCAACATGACCACTTTTATCGGACAGGATCAAGAAGAATACCTTATTGCTTTAGTTGCACCTGTTCAACCCAAAGTAGCTGAAAATAAACTTGTAGCTGGTATTTTTAAACGCAATAAGACAGTGGAGGCTCAGTCTCTAGATCAAACTTATTTAGCTGTTGAAAATTATACCTTACTATTGGATCCCAGAATGCCAGAGCCATCCATGGGCAATCATTCCTCTCCCAACAACCGCGATTTAGTACAGCGGCCTGATGGTTTTTATGAAGGTATCGTAAATTATACAATGACAGGAAATTGGACGTTGAACTTTATTCTTCAGAACCACCAAGGGAGAATTCTAAAAGGAACGAAAGTTCCCACAGATTTTACACCTGGCGTAGCAGGCGTAAAGAGCGAATTGTTTATTGATATTCTTTTTTAATCCTATGCGCACTCTATCAATTTTAGCTTGCTTTGTTACACTAAGTAGTGTTGCTCAGCATCCAACGGTAGCCTCCGATAGTTTATATACGATTTTGGATGAGATTTCCGTTCGAGCACAGGCAAAAGAAAAAATCCGTACGGATTTAAAAATGGCTGTATCTGTAGATGAATTTTTAGCTTCTTCTGAACAAATCAGTTTCATTAAGCGAGGGGCTTATGCCTGGGAACCTTTACTCAATAATATGAGTACAGAACGCTCTACTTTGACAATCGATGGTATGCATATTTTTGGTGCGTGTACGGATAAAATGGATCCGATTACGTCTTATGTAGAAAGTAATAATTTAGCCGCAGTAGATATTCAATCGGGCCAAGAAGGAGGTATGCATGGCTCTACCATTGCAGGAAGTATAGATTTGAAGCGAAAAAACACTGCTTTTAGTCCCTATACGCAATGGATGGGCAGCTATCAAAGTGGTTTTGAATTTAATAATAATCAATTTTACAACCTCGGAAACCTTTCTTTTTCAAGCAAAAAATGGGTGACTGATGCGAGTATTGCATATCGAACCGCACAAAACTACAGCGATGGTAATCGCGAAGAAGTACTGCATTCCCAGTACAAAAAGTTCAATACTTCTTTGGGAATTGCGCATAAAACCAGTGAGTTATCTTCCTTGCGTGTAGATGCTATTTTCGATGTAGCCAAAGATGTAGGATATCCTGCTTTACCCATGGATTTATGGTTATCTCGAGCCTTAATTACTTCGCTTTCGTATAAACAACTTTTTGAAAATCAAATCATTAAAGTTTGGGATACCAAGGTGTATTTTAATGCCATTGAACACTATATGGATGATACGACTCGTCCGGAGAATTTGGTGCATATGGATATGCCTGGTTGGAGTACTACTTATGGATTATTATCCAAAGCCAATTTTAAAAAAGGGAGGTATTCCTCTGAATTACAATTGAATGCTTACTCCAATCGATCCATAGCGGAAATGCGCATGTATCCCCAAGACCGAGAAAAACAAACGATGTTTGCCTATACTTGGCCTTGGGTAACAACAACGTATACGGGACTTTCACTCAACAATACGATAGCGCTAAGCGATGCGAGCCAACTTCACGTGGGGGGTGGTTTAGGTGTCAATTACAATAAGGCCAAATACATTGAGTTCAATTGGATTTTCCACCCAGGAGCAGCACAAGAAAAAACACGTGTTTTACCTAGTATACACGCTAGTTATGAAGTAGACATCCACAAGTTCAACCTCGTTGTAGGCGCTGGATATGGACATCGTGCACCTTCAGTTTCAGAAGCTTATGGATACTATATCTACAACAGCTATGATCGCTATGACTATATTGGAAATCCCGATTTAGCCAATGAAGTTTCCCGTGAGATCAATGCAAGTATCAGCTACAAAGGCGATGGTTTTGGAGTAGAAGCTAAGGCGAACTACTTCCACATTAAAGATTATATCATCGGCCGTATCTTGAGTTTGGGAAGCCCTATGAATTATCAATCTGTAGGAGTAAAGGGGTATACCTCCTTGGATTATGCCACTTTGTTTAATTTTTCACTCAGTGGACATTACACTATTGTAGATGATCTACACTGGAAAGGAAGTGTAACCTATGCGAGAGGACAAGACAATGAAAAGGGAAATTTACCTTTTATCCGTCCGTTTAGCTACCAAACGTCTCTGCATTATGCTTACCGCGATTTTGGTATTCAAACGACAGTACATGGAGATGGCAAACAACGCGATTACAGTCCAGAATACGGAGAAAGTCAAACCGCCGCTTATGCAGTTTGGGATGCCGCTCTAACGTATACCTTTTATATGAAAGGTGTTAAATCTGTTTTTCAAGTAGGTGCAGAAAACTTACTCAATGAATATTATACCACCTATGCCGATTGGGGCAATATACCAAGAATGGGACGCAATATTTTTACCTCCCTTAAACTTAATTTTTAAACAAAAATAAAACATGAAAACAATAAAAAAATACGCCGCTTTATCTCTTTTTTCTTTAGCACTGATTGGATGTTCTAGTGACGACAACCAAGCAACAGCAAACCAAGTAACCTTATCCTTCTCTAATACCTTTGGTGATAAGACCATTGTTTTAGGTGATGCGAATGCTACAACAGCTACGGTACATACTTCTGCTGCAGGACAAGTACATCATTTTAGTGAATTAAAATACGTGATCAGCAACATCCGCTTAGTAAAAAACGATGGAAAAGAGATTCCGTATCGCATCAATAATCTAGATGAAGGTGCTGCGGTAATTGATCAGGCTAAAACAAGCAGTTTAAGTTATGTATTAAACGATATACCAAAAGGAGAATACAAGCAAATTAAGTTTGGATTGGGGATTCGAAGTGATCTCAATACGTTAGATCAAGTGAAATTTCCTAAATTTTATGCAGCAGCGGGGGCTAATGATACGGAAATGATGTGGGAATGGGGAACAGGCTACCGCTTTACTAAAATTGAAGGTTTCTATGATACAGATCACAAAGAACTATCGATTCACACCGGAAGCACATTAGAAGATGACGATAACGGGCAATTGATACAAGGCGTAGATGCGTATCGCGACGTGATCTTGGATTTACCAGTATTAGCCCTGGTAGGTAAAGGAGCACCAACAATTGTAGTTCAAGCCGACTTTAATCATTTATTGAGTGGTAAAATCAATACGATTACCTTGAGTTCGGGTAATGGATCGGATGATAATGCTACCCCTAATGTACATACGGCTGTTCAAATGGTCAAATTTGTAGATAACCTAGGTGGAAATGGAACGAATGATACCAGTGGTATGTTTTCGATTCTTGAAGTAAAAAATTAAAGAAGTAAAGAGCCGTTGCATGCAACGGCTCTTTACTTACTATGAAAAAATAACACTAGTGTAACATGAAGAAAATCAGCTTATTATTTATGTTATTAGGGCTAATGTCTTGTCAACAGGATGACAGCTATGATCCCATTATTGACAATCCAGTGCTAGCGCTTACTATTCCCGCTGATTTTCCAGCGTTGAACCCCGCGTTCGAAAAGAATAAACCCACGCAATATGGTGTTGAACTAGGCAAAAAACTCTTTTTTGATCCGCGTTTAAGTCGCGACAATACTATTGCTTGTGCCACCTGTCACATCCAAGCTTCTGCCTATGCAGACCATCAGAAACAAGGCGTTGGGATAGAAGGGAAGGTAGGGCTTCGCAATGTACCTCCAATCCAAAATCTCGCGTTTATGCGACACTATAATTGGGATGGGAGCAAATTGCAATTGGAAAATCAGGTTATTGTGCCCATTATTACGCCCGAAGAAATGCATTCTTCTTTAGTTGAAGTGATGGATAAAATTCAGGAAGACCCAGCGTATGTTGATTTATTTCAAAAAACATTTGGCAATCCATCCATTACACCGGAACGAATCTATCAAAGTATTGCACAATACGAATATACCTTGATTTCGGCTGATAGTAAATATGATCGAGTAAAACGCAAGGAAGCTGTATTTACACCCCTAGAAAATAAGGGAAATGCTCTTTTTACCCAACATTGTGCGAGTTGTCATAGTGGCGCATTATTTACAGATCAATCGTTTAGAAATATCGGATTTCCAGTAAATACTGATTCAAATGAGGCTGGACGTGCACGCGTAACAGGAGATTTAAAAGACTATATGAGTTTTAGAGTTCCCTCTTTACGCAATATCGAATATACAGCGCCTTACGGTAGCTTTGGGCAATTTGAAACACTTCAGGATGTCTTAGATTATATGGACCAAGGCGTCCTAGTCAGTGCTAATTTAGATCCTATTTTCAAAGACAACAGCAATAGAATTCCCTTGACCAAAGAAGAAAAAGAAGCACTACTTGCATTTATGAACACCTTGAGTGATACGAATTTCATCCAGCACTGAATTTAGTACTAGTAAGACTTTCTTTTTTTAATTAGCTTTGTCTGAAAAGAATCACAAATGAAAACGAGAATAGGCTTACTTTTATGCTTCGGTTTAATGCTGACCTCCTGTAGTAAAAAGAATCACTTAGAAGATCGATTGACACCCAATTTAATTGATTTTTTTGAAGTGCAATTGGGAGCAGATTTTAATCGTGAAAAAGATAAGATTACAATAACCAAAATTGATACCCTTACTGAGAAAGGGCGATTAAACTTTAAAGCGATCGAATTAAAACGCCAATTGGAAGAAGAAGGAATCCCGAGGTACGAAAGATTAAAGGACGATTTAGCTTTTTTTACCCAACAATATGCTCAAGATCCAACCCAAACAAATCAAGATCAACTAGCTTTAGTTAAAGATACTTGTACTGATATGGAAGAAGATATTCAAGAATTGAAAGGCATCATTGAAGAAACGATGCAACAGCGTTTAACAGCAGATTCGATTCAATTTAGAGCCTATCGCGTCCATGGTTTTTTTACCTACACATCGAAAAAAGAAGGAAACCAAGACGTCAAATTCAATGTAATCATGGACGATCAGTATAAAGTAATTCCAGTCGAAGACATTGTAAGCTACTAACTATAAGCGCTTTAAATTAAATCATCTAGAATACTTACGTAATCCTTAAAAAATGAAAAGAATTGTTTTACTCGTACTCGGTTTTATTATGTTATCTGCTTTTGCTGTACAAGATAATTTAAAGGATCGTATGTTAGCTGCTGTAAGTCCGTACGTAGCATCCGAATTGAAGGTTGATTTTACTAAAAAAGAAAATAAACTAACTATTATTCAGATCGATACGCTTACCGAAAAAAAGCGTTTGCAACTCAAAGGATTGGCTTTAGTTGAAGAATTAGAAGTGGATCATCAGCCTTTTATTGAATTACAACGTTATGCAGTAAATCAGTATATGCAGTTGTATAAAATTCATCCGGTGGCCAATGTACGCAAAGAAATTGATCATGCTGTACGCGAATACAACGAAGTACAACAAAAAGCGGAACCGTTAATGAAAGAATTAGAAAATGTCATTGCGCAAGAAAAAAAAGCAGACCATACTAAGTTCATTGCTTATAGTGTAAAAGCATTGTTAGAAAGATCAACAGCAACTCAGGCAACTAAAATAGATACGTTGGGCATTATTGTAAGTAAAGATTTACAGGTAATTGAAAAGAAAGATTTTATTAAAGATTAAAAAAAACCATCAGTTGTTGAACTGGTGGTTTTTTTGTAAATATAGGTAATCACTGTTCTAAAGCTTAAAACAAAGAATACACTATAATTAATATTATGTAAAATAGAAAATTAAAACCCCTCCTAATCTTGACAAACTTGTGATAATTTCTATTTTTGTACTCCGATAAACTATTCCTATGATCTATTTAATCTGTAGCATTCTCGGCAGTGTTTCTGTTGGTGTATTTTTTAAGTACATCAAAAGATTTCCGATCAATATCTTTGAAATAATCATTGTCAACTACGTGGTAACTTCGTTATTGTCTTTTTTTATTTTTGAAGTTGATTTTACGCAAATTTCTAGCGATATGCCTTTAGCTATTATTTTGAGCTTAGGAATCTTATTGCCCACAATTTTTGTTGCTCAATTTCGCTCTATACAATACGCAGGTTTAATTAAAACAGATATTGCCCAGCGCTTATCTCTTTTAATTCCCATATTAGCTGCTATATTCATTTTTCATGAAGAATTAAATACGATGCGCTATTGGGCTTTGGGCATTGGTTTGCTATCCGTTTACTTTATTTTAAACAAGGTTGATACGGCTCAAACAAGCAGTTCCAATAAAAGCAGCTGGTATTTATTAAGCACGTTTTTTGGATTTGGTATAATTGATATTTGCTTTAAAAAATTGGCTTTGTATTCCATTATACCCTATACACAAAGTTTGTTTTATGTTTTTTTCACTGCTTTGATTTTGAGCTTATCCGCTTATTCAATCCTGGCTAAGAAAAATATACTCAAGCTTTCAAAACTCAATTTAGCCTCAGGTCTGTTTATTGGAGGATTAAACTTCATCAATATTATATTTTATATGAAAGCCCACCACCACTTCTCCTCTAACCCGACGATTGTCTTTGCAGGAATGAATTTTGGTGTTATCTTTTTGGGAACGCTTTTTGGCTATACGCTTTTTAAAGAAAAGCTTTCAATAAAAAATATAATTGGCTTAGTATTAGCGGCTTGTGCAATAACTTTATTGGTATTGTCTCTGAGGTAAGACGGCCTATCAAAATAGTTTAAAAACAAAGGGAAATAGCCATACGAAAGTTTTACTTTCTCCGTTTTTAACTAAAAGATTAATATTGTTTTTTATTGTATTATTTACTTGAGGGGTGCTTTGAAAGAAGCATCCCTTTTTTAGTACCTTTTCTAATTTAAGTAAAAACAGCAATACTGCTGGAATTAATAATCATCAGCAGTAGCTTCAATGACTTTTACTTCATAGAACGGAATGAAAGCATCCATTGCCTGTTGGTATTCGCTTTTTCGAATAGACAATTCAATTTCACAGGTCATTTCCATTTTTTGTTGAACTAAATTCAAATTGCGCTCTTTGATCACTCGCATTACATTGTTCATGTCTTTATAATCAAAGCGCACTTTAAATTTTTTGTCAATGGTGCATTCAATGATATCTGCCTCTTCCATCGCCATCTGAGCAGCAGCGCGATAGGCTGTAATTAACCCTCCTACTCCTAATTTTACGCCTCCAAAGTAACGAACGACTACAATCAAAATATCCGTCACATCAAAGGATTGAATTTGTCCGTAGATTGGTGCTCCTGCAGTATTACTAGGCTCCCCATCATCATTGGCACGATAGTAAACGGGATCTGTTCCCAACTGGAACGCATAGCACCAATGGCGGGCATTGTAGTGTTGTTTTTTTATTTGTTCCAGTATTTCTTTAACTTCTTCCTCTTTCTTAATGGGAAAAGCATAACCAAAGAATTTACTGTTTTTCTCTTTGTATAAAACCTCTGTCGTAGGTTCACTTATTGTTTTGTAAAAATCTTTTTCTTCCGTCATTAGTTGGCGTGTAAAATATCTAATTGGTTGGTTGCAATGGCATAGCTTTCTTTCGAATGCCAATGCTTTACTACGGGCGCTTGTATCCCCTCTTTTAGGTTTACTGTACTGTGAAAGATACGCGCTTCATCCCATAAGCCAGCATCAATAAAATGTTGCAAAGTTTGTGTTCCTCCTTCAATCACAACAGACAATAGTTGAAGATCATACAGTATTGCACAGATCTGATCCACTAAATTATGATCAAAATCAGCATAGTAGTAGGTAATATTCGCTCTAGATTTTACTTCTTTATTTGCTGTAATACAAACTGTTGGATCACTTTGTTGGTTGATTGCATACGCATCGGTAATATCTCCCTTTCGATCTAAGTAAATGCGAGTAGGGTTTTTGCCATACCAGGATCTTGTCGTTAAGGAAGGATTGTCTGCTAAAACTGTATTTGTCCCTACAAGAAAAGCCATTTCTTCACTTCTCCATTGATGTACAAGTTGTTGTGCATACCCATTAGATAGCCAAACGGGGGCTTGTTTATCCCGATGCAAAGGTGCAATAAACCCATCTTGACTTTGGGCCCATTTCAAAATAATATAAGGACGCTTCTTTTGGTGATAGGTAAAAAATCGCTGATTACTAGCTCGACATGCTTCTTCTAAAACACCGACAACAACTTCAATTCCCGCCTCTTTCATTTTTTGGATCCCCATTCCACAAACCTTAGCAAAAGGATCAATTGTTCCTACTACTACGCGCGGAATTTGTTTGGCAATGACTAAATCACAACAAGGCGGTGTTTTTCCAAAGTGACTACACGGTTCCAAACTCACATACAACGTACTTTCTTTAAGTAACTCAGGATTCTTTACAGCCGCTATAGCATTGACTTCCGCATGTGGACCTCCATAGGCAGAAGTAAAACCTTCACCTAGTATTCGATCGTTGTGAACGACAACGGCTCCTACTGCTGGATTCGGCAATGCCGCAAAAGTTCCTTGTTTTGCCAGTTGCAGGCAGCGAGAAATATAGTATTCGTCTTTTTCCAACATTGATAAAACTGTATCTTTGAACAAATTTAATTCTTTTTAGCTAAACTACTAGAGTTTTTAGCTTTTAAACTATGCTGATAAAATTACTACAAGACCAGTTTATAGCGGAGTTAACTCCCATTTATGATGCGTTAGAAGCGCAACAGTTATTTCTAATTTGTTTGGAAGAATTGGAGGGAAAAACGCGTATTGATTTCGTGATGAATCCTACATTAGAAACAAAACAACCCGAACAATGGTTGGCTGTATTAACAGAGCTAGTACAGCAAAAGCCGATTCAACAAATTTTGGGTAAAGCCTATTTTTATGGCTATACGTTTGAAGTAAATGAACATACCCTTATTCCCCGTCCAGAAACCGAAGAATTAGTAGAATGGATTATGGCTACCGTTGCTGTGGATCAGCCAATTCGCATTTTGGATATTGGTACAGGAAGTGGTTGTATAGGGTTAACTTTAGCCAAAGAACTCCCCCATAGTGCGGTTACCTTACTCGATATATCTACAGAAGCTTTAGCTGTGGCAAAGCGAAATGCAGCAGCTCTAAATGCAAAGGTTAACTTTCTACAGGGAGATATACTCGCGCTGGAACAATTGGCAGATACGTATGATATTATTGTGTCTAATCCCCCCTATATACGCGAATTAGAAAAGGTAGAAATCAAAAAGAACGTGATGGATTACGAACCGCATACCGCACTATTTGTTGATGATGGTGATCCACTTATCTTCTATCGAAAAATTGGACTCTTAGCCAAGGCGCATCTAAAGCCAGGTGGTTTTCTTTTCTATGAGATCAATCAATATTTAGGAAAAGAAATGGTTGAACTGCTTGAGGCTATCGGTTTTACGCAGACGGAGTTACGTCGTGACTTACTGAATAATTTTCGCATGACAAAGTCAAAAATATGAACTCCTAATTCGCTTAAATTATGTGTTTTACATAATATTAATTAAAGTAAAGGTTTAAATAAAAAAGGCTTGAATACCGAGGTATTTAAGCCTTTTTTGAGACTAAGTTCTATTTCTTATTTCAAAAAATCTTCCGCTAAATAAGCAGGATTAGGATAGGTATAAAAGCCTTCTCCGGTGCTAACGCCTAGTTTATTTTGATCGATAAATTCTTTTTTCAGGTAGTCTACTGTTTTGATTTTAAGTGGATCATGGGTAGCATCTGCAGCCATTTTATTGATGTTATACGCTGTTGTAATACCCACGATATCTAAAATCCCGAAAGGCCCTGTTGGAGCTCCTGTTGCGGCCATCCATGTTTTATCAATAGTTTGGGCATCTGCTACCTCATTAACTAGCAAATTTGTTGCTGCATCAAGTAAGGGAACTAAAAGGGAATTCAGTATATAGCCTGGTTGTTCTTTATGCAGCGGAAGGGCAATCATACCAATGGCTTGTGCAAAAGCAACAACCTCTTGAAAGATAGCGGGATCAGTAGCTGCATGTCCCATAATTTCAGCTGTATTATGCATCCATATTTCGTTGGCAAAATGCAAAGCCAAAAATTGTTTCGGTCGTTGGGTGACCTCTGCAAATTGACTAGGTAGCATCGTAGACGAATTGGTAACAAAAATTGTATGTTTGGGAGCTACTTCAGCCAATTGATGGTAAAAGCCAATTTTAATTTTTGGGTTTTCAGGTACTGCTTCAATCATTAAATCCGCTTGTGCTGTTGCTTCTTTTAAATCAAAGGAATACGAAAGATTTGCTTTTGCTTGTGCAATTTGTGCATCTGTTGCCCCTATATCTTGCTTATAACGCTCACTCAGGGGATTAAATTTAGCTTTTGCCTTCTCGATGGCATCTTGATTAATATCATACACAGTAACTTTAAATCCATAAAAAGCAGTCTGAAAGGCAATTTGATAGCCCAATACACCACTTCCTGCAACGGTAACATATTTAATCTTCATAATTTTTTGTTTTTTGATACAAAAGGTTTGTCTAAATGTACAAATCCTCCCTTTAATTAACTAACTTTTTGAACCATTCCTTTGTTCTTTTTAATTCTTTACGAAGGAGTCCATTGGATATTTTTCTTTTCTTGTCTTTCTTATCCATTGTTGGTAGTATGTGCTCATAGTAGGTTCCTTTTAAGAATCGCCTTAAGAGTGGCTCACCAATGAAAGGTTTGTTGTCATTGAGCGTATAGGCCGCTTTGATTAAGTGACGGATATCATACTGCATCGGAGTGATATCGGGCACCTGTTTATTGAGTTGCAACAATTGATAGACCGCTTGCCTACCCGATCGCACCGAACTCTCCATCGTAAACACAACATCATTAGGTGTTTCAACAAATTGACCAACTAAGCCGAGGTTTACTGATCCTTTAGGTACTACATCCGGTCGATCACCTTGGGCTCTGGGCATAAACATAGCTGTGATATAAGGCATATAGGCGGTACGTATAATCGTATTGGCTTGAATCTCCTCTATCCTATCGCTCAACTTAAGATGATAGCACAATTCAGCTAAAATTTCATTACCCGTACAATTCGGCATTGATTTTAAAATAAAATTGCCAGGAGCCTCCATGTTTAAGGCATAGACCCATAGCACAAGTACATCGTTGGGTTGGGTTGGAAAATGCGGCTGTCGGTTGCAGGTAAAGCTCAATAACCAATTGGAATCTGTAATGGTAATAATTCCACCCGTTACCGTTTGTCCCGAATAAGGATCGTTAACGGCATAGGTTTTAAGTTGATCGACTAATGGAGATGGTTTGCAGGTTAATGTTGCGGATTCCCAAGCGGACTCCTTTACGGAGGAGAAAAACTTGGCAGGATTACCAAAAATAGGAGATTGTGCAGCTAACTTTTCCCACAAGGATTCAACGCGATGTTCTTCCCTAATTGGGACTTCATTTCCAAGATTACTTGTTGCGTTAACTGGATTTACTGCTGTCTTAGTATTCGTACCATAAGCTGTACGATCTGTCATCGATCCTGTAGTAACAATAACAAAATCAGTTGATTCTAGGAATAGTTCGCTTTCAACACCTTGCTGTTGCATGACTATTTTATGGGCTGTCTTACAGTCGTTTTTTATTGCTATTTCTACTGTAGTTACAACGGTATTATGTTGGAAGGTCACCCCTTGTTCAGCTAAGTATTTTTTAAGTGGACAGACAAAAGTATCGTACTGGTTGTACTTGGGAAATATCAGGGAAGAGAAATCGTGCATGCCATCGATCGCATGGATAAAACGGTGGAGGTATAATTTGAATTCCAATAGACTGTGCCAGGGTTGAAAGGCAAACATGGTACGCCATAGCATCCAGAAATTACTTTTAAAAAAGGAGGCCTTAAAGTACGTTTGAATGGATTGATCATCTAATCCTTCTTTTTTCTCTAGTAAGAGTTTGAATAAGGCTCTTTGATCTTTTTTAGTTAGTCCCAAAGCAGTTGCATCTTTAATTCGTCCTTGTTTCTGGAGTAAGCGCGCGATAGAATAATTGGGATCGCGGTCATTTAATAGGCGATATTCATCGAGTACGCTATAGGGTTCTGGAAGTTCAAGTGCGGGAATATGTTGGAAAATATCCCATACATTTTCATAGGTGGTGTCCATTTCCCGTCCACCGCGAATGATATAGCCACTTTGAGCATTTCCTGCTCCATCTAAGGATCCACCATCTACAGCACGCTCTTCAAAGAAGACAATTTGAGAGGCGGGAATTTGTCCATCGCGTATGAAGTAAAAGGCCGCAGACAACCCTGCGATACCACTTCCGATGATATAGACCTTATGTTGAGAAAAGTCTTGGGTAGGAATACCTCTATGCTGCTGATAGTTGCCCAACTGATCCGCAAACGGTAAGGGTTTGCCTGCTTGGTGGATGGGACGCTCCAAATAACTGTTTGGCGCTTGATTGACAGGATCTGTGGGGAGAGGAGGAAATAGCGATTTCCCTTGTTCTTGCTTTGTTTCCATAGTAGTGGTTTTTGGATACAGAAAAAATTAATATAGCTTTAAATTAGTCAAATAACGCTTTCAATTTTTTACTCCACCTCCACTACATTTGAATTCTTATAGAGATTATTTAATCTTCTTTGAATTATTTTATAAATACCCAAAGAAGCGATCTTACTTTGTGCTGCCTTAAAAGCAGGCTAAGGGTTAGACGCAAGGGATACAATAAAAAAGCGACTGCCTATCGACAGTCGCTTTTTTTATGCAGCAGAATCTAGTATGATTCTATCTCATCCATTACAGGTACAGGGCGTTTACTTTCGTTAATCGCTACTAGTGTAAAATTACCAGAAATCGCTTTTTCGCGACCTTCTCTGTACATACTTTCAACGAATACATCTACTCGTACATCTAAACTTGTACGTCCCACACGTACTACTGTTCCAATTAATTCAACTAACGTTCCTACGGGAATCGGTTGATTGAAGTCGATTTTATCACTGGAAACAGTTACAATTGGTTTACGGCAAAAGCGAGTAGCGGTCATAAAAGCAATTTCATCCATGATGGCTAAAACAGCTCCACCAAACATTGTACCGTGGTGGTTTGTTTGCCCTGGAAACACAGTTCTGAACACGTGAGTCTCAGAATCTTTAATTTTTTTTTGAATACGCAGCTCCTTGCTTGTTAATTCACCTTCCATAGTTTTATTTTGAACAATTAAATTATAGGCTTGTCATTGAAATTCTCAATCATTGGCAGCCTACTGTTTTGTGCGAAAACAAGGGAATATTTTTAACAAAAATAGCTAAACCTTACTTATTTTTTATTCAAAATGAAAGATGAAAAAAAAATTCGTAAAATATGGATATTACTATTTTCCTATTCCTTTTAGGACGCTCCATTCAGATTGTAAATTTCGCAACAAATATACGCAGTAAAACTATTTTATTATGAATTTTTCATACAATATTTGATTTTGGCATACTCTTAACAATTTATAGCGTAAGCGTATGATCTAAATTGTATGCCTTATTTGCCGTCAACATAAGCTTGAAGATACGCAAAGCGTTCAGTAAGACGTCCATTTTGTGTGACTGTTGCACGAGCTAGGATTTGGTCTTTATCTTCATTAAAGAAGGCTGGTAAGATGCTGTTTAAGAAAACGTCTCCAAACCCTTCACTTGCATCTTTGGGTAATTCACAAGGTAAATTGTCAATCGCCATAACGGTAATCGCAGCAGGATGATCAAAGGCTACCTCTTCGTGTTTCCCTGGGTGATAGCCATACAAAGGATCTGCAATGGTTGACGCGCGTAACGTAGAATCAATCGGACCGTGATCTACATCACAAGAAACATCGCCAATGACTTGAATCTTGTTGTCAATTGCATTAAGCATGTCTCTTGTTAGGATTTTTGGGGATCCATGTTTAAAAAAATGACCTGTAATTACTACATCAGCTACTTTAGTAAAGCGCTCAAAATCACTTTCATATTGCTCTGGATTAGCATAGAAATCTGCTTTTGTTGCTTCTTGCCCATCCTTGCGTTTATAGTAATCCATTACTTCTAATTGGGTATAAACGGGTATGTCATACTTTTGTGTTAAGAAGTGATCAATAGAAACTTTTTTGGCTTTCATTCCATTGAGAATCTCCATGATACCGTGACTTACTTTTCCATTTCCAGTCACTACCATTTTAATTGGCGGAAAGAATTGCTTTTTTAATTGGGCAATTAGGTCCTCTGTATGTAGCATCTGCTCTGCTTTTTTCAGATTAAATAGCTCGTATTTCAATCCAAAAGCTCTCAAGGTATTATAAGCACCTACAATTCCGGCATAGCGACCAAAGCCAATGAGTCTTTTATTGTTTTCATCCACCAAGGTTTCATGGTCAATCAAACGGATGTTTTTAGCCAAACACGCTTGGAGAATATTTCGGTTATACTCTTGTTCTTTAATGGTATGGGAGAAGAAAAAATAGGTTTTGTTTGGGATCAAAGCCTCTACAGGAACCTCCTTCACTCCTACTAACACATCACAAGTAGTCAAATCGTCACTGAGTGTGATGTTTTTATCAGAATACGCTTGGTCAGGAAAGATTCTGATATCAGAGGGTTCTACTACTGCTTCTAGGGTATCAAATGTTTGTAAGGCCTTGGCTAGAATTTCAGGAGTAAACACAACACGTCTATCAGGAGGACTTTTTCTTTCCTTAATAATTCCAATTTTCATAATATATAATAAATTAGTTGTTTCTTTAATTTGAGGCTGGTTCTTGCAAATATAGTTGTATTTCTCTGGTATTCCAAAAAAGCAAACTTTTTAAACACTTAAAAGTTGTAATGTTTAATATTAAGTTGTAATTTTGCAACCTCTGAAAGCATATTTTACAAGGGGTCGATCGGTTTTGACAGCGAGTGGAATTAGTCAGTAAGCACGTCGAGCGTGGTTGTTTAGCTCGTAAATATCAGACAACGAACTTTTTAAACGGCGAAAATAATTACGCTTTAGCTGCTTAATCTGAATTATAGTAAGATTGCCTTAGTTTCCACCAGGTGGAAGAGCTAGATTCTCCTTAAGAGCCTTGGTTTATGGCGCTTTGTTGAGGGGAACCGTAAAGTAAACCTAGAAAGGTTAGTGTCTCGGACATCTTTCGAAATCTTAGAGGCTAAGTCAGTAGTGGTTGTTTCAAACCAAGCTGCTGATCGAAAATTCAAGTTGAAACTAAGCGTGTAGAAAGCTCTCTGATTGCTTGTTTGGACCCGAGTTCGATTCTCGGCGACTCCACAGAAATAAAAGCCTAACTATTGATAATTAAATAGTTAGGCTTTTTTATGCTCGGATTTGTACGTTTTTTGTACGCTTTTGTTATTGACTTTTACAAAATTTCTTTCGTTTTTATAAAGTGTTTCCCTAGCTCTTCATAACTTGCTCCTTTTCAGCTCTGATATTAAATAAAGACAATAATGCATTATAATTCCCTAAACTATCATAACTATAGTATTTGGGTAGATATCTAAAAGCATTGAAACAAGAAAGCTTGTTTTGTCCTTCCTGATGATGCAAACAAAGCAAGCAGTTTCTCATTTTCAGACTCAGTGAGCCTGAAAACATGTCTATATTTTTTAGGATTGGATTTTAGTTTCCTTCCTCCTTTGTTTTTAGCGGTCGTTTGCATGGTGTCTTATCTTGATTCTTGTCAAAATAAGCATTACCTGTACTACTAAACTTCTAATGGCTCTAAGTGGTTGTATTTGGAATCAGTTTCTGCGAATAGTACATTAAGGCTAATCAATGCTTCTATTTGTTGGGTTATAGGTTTCATACGATTTTAATGAACGAACTTGATTTCGGCTATTGACATCTAATTTTGTATATAAATTCGAAACGTGATATTTGATTGTATGCACGGATAAGAATAATTTATCCGCCATCTCTTGATTGGAATCTCCGCTCCAAATCAGCTTTAATACCTCTACTTCTCGCTCTGTTAGTTGGTACTGAACTTGAATTTCTGCAATCAAATGCGCGTCTTTATCTTGCCCCACATCTTCTTTAGCGGCTGAAAATGAATGAGATTCTTTTGTTTTTTCATATTCTAGTTCCTTGTTCAAACTCAAAAGTGATAAATAATGTCTAAGCTCCACCTTATAGGATTCATTTTCTTCTCTTAAGGTTCTAATTTTAAAAATAAGCACAAAACTAATCGCCATAATCTCAATAGCACTAATAAAACGCAAAGTATGAATGGTGAAAATAGAGGAAAGTCCCCAACCATATAGTCGAGCGAGGCTGTATCCTGCACCAACAACAACGATTAAACCAAAATTAAAGAGTAAAAAGCGAGCATAAACGCTAACGCTAAACAGTTTAACAGCCTGATATAAACACAATACAGGTAAGGCGAACCAGATTAGTTGCATGACATTAGTATATACAGCGCGCTTAGAAACCAACGATAAACATAGTAACAAAGTCAATAGAAGCGCTGTAAGTCCAAAAACTTTAAAAAAAGAGGGCATATGTTTCTTTAAATCCAAAAAGTAATAGGTAAACAAAGAGGCTACTAAAGATGTTATAGAAATAGTAATCAAAGAGAAATGCGGCAGTATATATGTTTGATTAGAAAAATAATAAAATATACCATCTTCATATAAAAAAATCAAAAAGATAGAGAGTTGAAGGGCAGCATAGGTAATAAAGCGCGCATCCCTAAAAATCAAATAAAAGATAAAGTTGAAGATAATCGACATCCAGGTTAAGCCGTAATACATACTCAGATAAAGCACAGTAAGCGACGCATACTGGCCAAACTGACCAAACTCTAGTAGAGATAAAGTAAGCTCATGGGGGCTGTGCTTTTTAATATTTAGGTAATACTCTTTTTCAAGCGGAACCAAGTAATAAATCGGATAACGACTTTTAATCTGTTGTCCATAGGCATCTTTATTTGGTTCGAGTTTCAACCATCTCCCCTCTTGATGTAAATAAAAATCATAGTCCGTTAGATGTATGGATCGATTTTGGAAAAGTATGGGTTTATGCAACAATGAATCTGGTATGATTCCTTTAATCCACGTATTTCCATCACCATCTTTTGCGTAGGCAAGCTCCTCTGAGAAAGTCAAATTTTGATAATTTAAAGGAGGCTTTACATCTTGAGCGAAAGTCCCAGCTGTAAACAAAGTAAACAATAAAAAAAATAGCCTCTTATACCCATTTTTCTTGCCTACAAATGTTGTGAATCTTGCTATAATCGTACCATAAAATACCATAGATATCATTTACTCTGTTGCTTAATTCTTCAAACATAATAAAAAACCTAACGTCAAAACAATCGCAAATTGTCATTTTTAAGTGATTAGCAAAGAAAACAGCTATAAACTAGCCAAAAAGTATGGGGTGGATCGTGGCTTCCCTTGTCTTATTTATTGCTTTGGATAGAAAAATGAGGTTTAATAGAAAAAACTAGCACAAATGGTTAGCCTCTAAACGGGCGTCATCTTATAGTTTTACATCACAACGAATACAGATTTTTTTCTGTATTAAAAACTAACCTTAAATTCAAAGAACTATGAATGCAACCCCTTTTTTTTGCAGAAGAGGCTTTAGCCTCTTACTCGCCCTATTTTTACTACATAGCTTGTGGTCATGTAATCATGATGATGGCGCTCCTTCTGCTCCTGATGTAGCTATTGACTCTGCAATTCTATTAGCAGAAGAGGCTTATATTTATGGAATCCCCTTGGTAACTATGGATATAACCAAGCGTCAAGCAACAAATACACTTGCGCCTATTGTTGGGCAAATGGAAGCGCCTTTAAATCAATTCTCTCATCTTCCCATCTTTCCAGGATCAGATTTTACTTCGGTCGTCCGTCCCAATGCGGATACCTTTTATTCTAATGCATGGTTGGATCTATCTCAAGGTCCCGTCAAATTAAGCTTACCAACCAATAATGATCGTTATCATCTCCTCCCCATGCTGGATGCCTATACCAATGTCATTGCCTCTCCTGGTACGCGAACCATCGGCAATAAAGGAGGAGAATTCCTAATTACGGGACCCTCTTGGACTGGGACTATACCGAGTGGCACGACCCAAATTAAATCACCTACAAATACCGTATGGATTATAGGGCGTACGGAAGTAAAAAGTGAAGAAGATGGTCGAGACTTTGTTTATCCATTGATTAAACAATATACCTTAACGCCTCCTGAAGGATATCAAGTGCCTCCTTTGGAACCCAATTTATCCAAAGAAGATCCCAACACAATTGTAGAACATATGCCAATTGAAGAATTCTTTAACTATATGAACCGCATCCTAAAAGAAAATCCCCCACTTGCTCAAGATGCTGCGTTTATAAAGCGCATCAATACAATTGGAATTGGAGAAGGTTTAACATTTACGCTTGAAAACTTCACTGCTGCTGAACAAGAGGTGATAAAAAACATTCCTACGGCCATGACTCTAAAATTAGATACTAGACAAAATGAACTACCGATTGTCAATGGTTGGGCTATCTTGGAAGACACAGGTGATTACGGAACGGATTACTTTCACAGAGCTTATGTTACACGTTTTGGATTAGGGGCTAACCTACCAGAAGATGCCATCTATCCAACAGGCTTCTTAGATTCAGAAAACAAAGTCTTACTCGGAACCAATTCATACGTCCTTCGATTTGAAAAAGATAAATTACCTCCAGCTCATGCTTTTTGGTCCTTAACTTTGTATAATAGCAGTGGATTCTTTTTTCCCAATGATTTAGATCGATTCACTCTTGGAGATCGAAGTGATCTTGTTTTTAATGCTGATGGCTCTTTAGAGATTTACATTCAAAATGAAAATCCCGGCCCCGAGAAGGAGAAGAACTGGCTACCCGCCCCTCTTACTAATTTTAGTTTAACCCTCCGCGTTTACTATCCTAAAAAAGACATGCTGGATGGAACATGGAAAACACCCCCTTTTACTCGCGTTCCTTAGTTTGCATATTTCGTCCTAAATAAAAGCTTTATAGTATTAATCAATCAGGTAACTGTCTCCTAAAAAGAGATCGTTACCTTTTTGGTATTCCGCCAAAGGCAATAAAATTCCAAAGCCATTGGAAATAAAATTGTATTGTTTTCGTATTCTTTTTATCCTATTACATCTTTTAAAAAACATAACTAAGACAGCAAACAAGTACTGGTGTTAACTAATAGTATTTATCTATTTGAGTGGGTATTCCCTCTTTTTGTTTACATTTAGGTAACCGCTGGGTATTAAATTATCTTTAGTTTTACGCAATGTTCCTATCACGCAATACCATTGAATAGGTTGATTGTAGTAAAAAACTAAATGTAGGGAATAATATGTCAGAAAAAGTAAGCCTAAAAGAAATAGCCAAAGTCTTTACAAAACTGGGAATAATTGGTTTTGGGGGACCTGCAGCGCATATTGCGATGATGAGAGAGGAAGTAGTTGTACAAAGAAAATGGATGGATGAACAACATTTCTTAGATCTACTGGGAGCTACCAATTTAATCCCTGGTCCTAACAGTACAGAAATGGCTATTCATATTGGTTATGACAAAGGGGGTTGGAGGGGCCTTATAATTGCAGGCCTATGTTTTATTTTTCCTGCTATTTTGCTAACGGGTGCTCTCGCCTACTTTTATAAACTATATGGACAATTACCACAAGTACAACCTTTTATATACGGAATTAAACCAGCAATTATAGCTATTATGCTTGGAGCTGTTTTTCCACTAGCTAAAAAATCGATTACCTCCACCTTTTTAGCCTTTTTGGGACTAATCGTCTTGGTAGCTTCTTTGCTAGGGGTTAGTGAAATCTTTTTATTGTTTGGGGCTGGATTTTTAGCCTATGCCCTGTTTTATATCAAGACGAGAAAGCAAAATACCTTACAAAGCTTGATTGCATTACCTATTATACTAAGCATACAAAGTCCGTTTTTCACGACAACCAATCGACAGTTATTTTGGATTTTTTTAAAAATAGGGGCTATACTTTATGGTAGTGGTTATGTTCTATTTGCCTTTTTAGATACAGAACTAGTACAAACAGGATTGCTAACAAGAGAAGAACTGATGGATGCGATTGCTGTAGGGCAATTCACTCCTGGACCCGTTTTCTCTTCCGTCACTTTTATTGGTTTTCAAATTAATGGATTATCAGGGGCTCTCCTATCGACCCTTGCGATTTTTTTACCTTCCTTTGTTCTAGTAGCCTTAATCAATCCGTTGATGAAAAAACTGCGCAACTCAAAAGGATTATCTGTCTTTTTAGACGCGGTAAATGTTGCCGCTGTTGCTTTGATTGTCGCTGTTTGTGTAACGATGACACGAGATGTTTTGCTCAACTGGCAAACCCTTGTTATTACCCTACTTAGTGGTATACTCGTTTTTACATTTAAAAAAGTAAATAGTGCTTTTATTGTTTTAGTAGGAGCTTTGTTGGGCTATCTTCTCTTTTAATTTTCAGGTGTTTATTTGACCTTTACTACCGAAGTATCTTCCTGATCATATGCATTTCAGAGTAAAATTCCCAAGTTAACAAAATCAGCTCCACTTGATAAAAGTAACTACATACTGATGAAAAAAACGATACGTGCCTTGTACACACAAATTAAAAAATCTAGTGCTGTGGATTTATACTACCATGTTCATTAAAAGTATATTCAACCTCCCCCGTTTCATCTGAAATCACATAAAAAAACTCCTGTATTTCCCCAAAAAGTTCAAACACCCCAATTGCAATCCACGCTTTTTCTCCTACAACATTAAACTTTGGGTTAAATTGTGCCCGTACAATCGTATTCTTTAGCGATGGATATCGCTGTTGATATTGTTTTGCTATTTGAATGGCTTCCCCCTCTGTTAATCTCATCGTATTCTAACTGATATAAAATTTGGTAATTAGCTATTATTGGTTAATCATCCTGTTTTACCCCTTGGGTTTTATAGCTAAAGCACTGCTTCGTTTTTCTTGCCCATCGCTCAATCTCCATCTTCATCATTAATACACATGACGAATAAAAGATTTATCACTTACAATATCTTGTGAGGTTATTACAGCTTTATTTAACGTTTCTTCCTCTATTTTCATATTTACTTATTCTATGTACTTCTAATTTCAATCTTGCCAATAGCCTTCGTTTCACTAGAAAGCCCGTAATTTACTTTTAATTGCTGTTTTGTACGAGACTGGAATATCATGCTCTTCTTTCAAATTAGTAAAACCACAGTGATCAAAAGTAAGGCGCAGGTAATCTAAAAAGTATAGCGCTCCATATTTTGTATTACAAAGGAATGAATCTAGTACAGGCTTATGCTCTAGCACGATGCCGTAGGGCATCCCACCACTACAATGATCTTTATGGTAGATATCTGGACTGATATAGAGATACGGTTTTTCTCCTTCCTCCATCAAATCTTCCATTTCTTCTTCCCAACTGCCATCAGATAATAGGGTAATCATGTCTTGAACAGATGCTATATACAGGGGATCTAACTCACTTTCATGTGGAAAATGCTTGTCTTTTAGCTGAATAAAGTCAACTTGATCGATATTCTTTAAAAAACAATCCAAGAAAACAGACAGAAATCCATAAGGTCTAGTCTTGTTATGCAGCGCTAAAAGAAGTGCATCAGCTGTTTGAGTGTGCTTATAATCTAGCCCAAAAACCTCATAAATCACGCTAATATTATGTGAAATTCGAGCAATAGTTTCTTTGACAACGGCCATCACTTCTTCCGTTTCACCCTCGCTTAACTGATTGTAATCTAACGCTCTTAGTTCATTCCAAACGTTGACTTCTTCTTTATTGTTATATCGTTCAATCCAATTCATAACAATTTATATCGCACCTTTATATAATTTAACCCTTCTAAGAACTGAGAAAAACTTTCAACGTGTTTTCTAATTTCCTCACTATTGCTTCTTTTGGTATAGATCACACCAAAAGTTTCTGGTTGAATCGATATAAAAAACAAGGTTCCAATTGCGTTTATAGCAAAGATGACTCCCCCTTTTTGAAGTCCTAACGCCATGTTTTCTTCAATCGTATGTGCTCCATATTTAAAGGGTAAAAAACCATCAAAGGGTATGTTTAAATCCAATCCTTCATTCCAATTTTCTAGCGTCATCGCTCCGTTGTATTGCACATAAAAATCGATCAAGTCAGCAGGCAATGTAATCCCATAGGTCTGTTCGATTGCCTTAATCTCATCCCTTGTTATCTTTTTTTCTGAATCCAGTATTTCCATAACAATTAGCTTATGATAGCTATTCCCTTGTCTTGTAAGGCTTGTACTATAGCTTCATCAGTTGAGAACAACGTCATTTTCTTTAAATTGGGAAACTGATCGACGTCAGAAAATGATTCAATTGTAAACGCATCATCTTCACCATCCCAAAAAGGACAAATAGTCATATAAATTTCATTTCCACCGTCTTGGTCGATTTCGGTAACTAAACTCGCCCATTTTTTATCCAGTGGTAACGCTTTAAAATAAGCGACAAGTTCTGGAATTGGCTCATATCCTTCTTCATCTATGTCAATACGTCTTTTCTTATATAAATCAGCAAATTCATAGACATCTACTTTGGGTTTTAATACCTCTTGCACATACATTAATTCCTCAATAACAGCTAGTTTAAAATTGAAATCAGAAAAAACAAGACTGTTTTTTACTTGATTTTTAATCGCGTATTTGTTCTTGTTTTTCTTTGGTGCAACATAGCTATAATTTTTACCCAATAGATAGCTATAGATCGGTGTTTCGCCTTCTCCTAGATAGCGTAAAGCCCTTAACTCCCAAGGTCCTATTTTCCCATCAAAGTCTTCAGTTCCTTTAATAGATACGCCATTTAAGTAGATATCGCCTTCATAACGTCCATGCGATCGATATTTTACTTCTTCTTGGGGATGGTGTAAAAAATAAAGGTTAATAACATTGTCTATGACGCCATAATCCGTATAAATACCCAAATCATCCCAAGCGATACGCCATTGATTATCTTCCCAATATTCCCGAGAGGGTTCCCCTAAAATAGACTTTAAATAAGGTACAGTTGTTGGAAACGTCAGCGAATGTCCATCCAGCCAAATTCCTTGATCATTTAATTCAATTTTCATGCTTTTTTATTCTTTTTTATTCTTTTTCTCTACACCTCTAGCAACCAATCTAGTACTATAGGCGATGTCGCTCTTTTTTTTCTAGTACAACTTTGGTTTTATCTTATTGTAAAATAGGTAGATTATAATTCAAAAGCCATCCAAAGTTTGATTTGATAAACTTACGCACTTTAAGAGATAGTGCCAATTTTAATCTGATAAATGTGATATAAAGCTGAAATAGTCACTGATTTACTGCACTTTATCCGAATATTTTTTACATTACATCCCTCTTATTTAAAAAAATATTTAAATTCCATACAATATTTTTGCTTCTTCGTTGTCTTCCTATATACCATACCTAATGTTTAATTTAAAAAAGATAAAAATGAGACAAACATCTTTTGCATCTAGAGGGAAATACAAATTCATCTTGTTTCCTCTATGTTTTGCCCTTGCCTTAACCCTGTTGGGCGGAACGATTATGTTTCTTTGGAATTGGTTGATGCCGACTATTTTTGGTTTGACAACGCTTAGCTTTTGGCAGGCGATTGGACTTTTTATACTGGCGCGATTGCTTTTTTCAGGCAAGGGTTTTAGAGGAGGACGCGGTTCTTTCGGAGGTCGTAATTTTGGAAAACACACACAGAAAGATCGGGAAAAATGGATGAGGATGTCATGCAATGAAAGACGAGCTTGGTTTAAGCAAAGAGGCTTTCACCGTGGCTCAAGTTTTCCTTCTCAACACGATTTTACCTCAGATGCTACAGAAGCAGAAAACGACAGGCCTGGAAATGAGTAAAGATAAACCTCCTAAACACCTAGAAAGGCAAGTAGAAGAACACCTTCCTCGAATTCGCAATTTCATCAAAGGACGCGTATCGAATAATGAAGATGCGGAAGACATTCTGCAAGATGTTTTTTATCAATTTCTCAAGGCGATGGAAAATACACAAAACCCCATAGAGATGGTTTCGAGTTGGTTGTATCGCGTGGCTAAAAACACCATTATCAACAAGGCTAAAAAGAAAAAAGAGGACTATCTACCCTCCTATTGGTATGATGAAGATGGCTTTTTAATAGAGGCATACGCATTGCTTCCGAAAGACAGCGAGTTGGACAATCCTGAACAAAGTTATATTTGGGCGATGGTTTGGGAAGAATTGAGCGAAGTGCTGTTGGAATTGCCTATCGAACAACGAAACGTTTTTGAATGGACGGAATTTGAAGGTATTTCCATCAAAGAAATTGCACAAAAAACAGGCATTCCCGCCAACACCTTACTCTCAAGGAAACACTATGCCGTAAAACACCTCCGCAATAGGCTGAGAGACCTATATGATGAAGTCATCTTAAACAAATAAAACCATGATCTATGTATTTAAAACAGCTATAACAACAGAGAAAACAGTCAAGCAACTCACAGCTGAACTAAATCTACTATTGCCGCAAGCCAAATGGAATTTTGACTTGGACGACTGTGACAACATCTTCCGTGTAGAAACGTCAAGAGCAGATACAAAAGACCTGATCCTTGCTTTCATGAAAGAAAAAAACTTCTTTTGCGAGGAATTAAGGGATTAAATAGGGGAACAATCAACACCTATTAAATCGTCAAAACAAGAGCGTCTGTAAGCGAATTTCGCTTACAGACGCGGGTATTTAATCTAATTGTCTAGACTGTTTTCTTATGGGATACAGCTTTTATTTTTTGATGTTACTTGATCTTTTTCTTACACCAATACCCACCAAAAATAAAAAAAGGCAAAACAACTTCAAGTCCAGCTAAACTGTAAAAAACAACTTTAAATCCTTCTACAACGGTAGATTTTCCCGTATTTTGTTTCAAAAAAGACGAAAGATACTGCGTACTTACATGGAGTTGATCGGCATAAAACTGTACATTTCGCTGCTTGTGGGCATGGCTGGAAACCAACGAGTAAAAGGAATCGATAAGTTCATGTGTTCGATTTTTTGTTTGGCTTTTAGCAACGGGCATCTCCTGATGTTTTTCAGCAATCAAATGAATCAACGCCATGACCAAGTGTTTGAGCACTTCAACTTTATTCGAGCTTTGTTTGTTGTTGTAGCTTTGTTCAATAAGGTGGAGGAGTTCTTTTTGCAAAAGCAGTTATTCCTGTTCCAATCGAATAATCGGTTGCCAGCGAAGCTGATCGTTCATTACAAATTCTCTTAAAATTGGAAAGGTTGAAATAAAATCCAACGAAAGACCAATGTTCACTATTTCAGCATCTTTACTTAGGGCTTGTGTTTCTATCATCACTTGTGGAGGTACAAGAGCGATATCACCCACTTATACTTCATATTCAGCAAAGTGAATTCTCGTTTTCATGCTCCCTTTTTCAACTACACCGACCAACAGACCTTCAAATAAACGGCTGTGCTTCTTGTAGTTTTGATTGGCCATACTGTGTTGATGAAAAACAACAATACCCGCTGTTTTCCTTGTTGCATCAAGGTCATAAAGACCATAAACATTATCCAGTGTTATAAATAAAGCCATACTACCCTTTTTAACTGCAAGTAAGAAGAAATCTTCCTTTAGCGTTCCTTATTAGATGCTAAGTTAGATTTTTTATTCTTTAGGCTTTTTAAACAGCCTTTTTTTCAATGTATATTTTTGCTATTCTTCCTCCTCTTCTTCTTCGATTACGCGAATAGGTAAATTGGGATTGACTACCGACTTACACCATCTTGCTTTGACGGTCAATTTTGTAGGTCGACTGCGGTAGACATGGTGAGAGAAAGGGCCATTAAGACCATCATCTATACTCTTAGCTGAAAAGTAAACCACATAATCCCCTTCTGGCAAATCATCTGTATCGGGTTCAAAAAACAAATAATTACTATGTCCTGAAATTCGCGTGTTATACTGCCAAGTTCCTACTCCAGGATCATAATATTCTGTAATTTTACTATCACCGGAAGTATATATCCTCGTTGTTATATCAAACCCATTTTCATCCTCAAAACGAAACGAATCGCGATCTACAGTAGAATCGTCATCGCGTCCAATAGGGTCTTCTACGGTTCCCCTATAAAATCGATCTCCACGCATAGGACTATCTATTGAAATATAGCTTTCTTTATCATCACTATCCGTCAAACACAAAAGCATTTCTTTATCTGTTGTTTCCGGTGCAAAAGGTAAATCTACCTTTACGTTTTTAATAATTTGAATTTGAGTGGCTCCTCCTGTTCCAGCAGCAAACCCCAGGTGAAAGACATCGGGAATCTTAGTTTCAAACGTATATAAATTTCCATTTTCATCACGGGTTTTAAAGGAATTAGGGTATATAAATTCGCGAAGGGGTGATTTGTAGAAATTTAGTCTATCATACATGATTAGAGATATCTTCATGCCCCCATTTCCATTATCAATGGGAATCAGCGTTGTTACTACGCGATTAAAATAATATATATCATCATAATAGACTCCCGTCCTCAATTCGTTTATTCCAACTGATTGGCTGTAAGAATCTGTAGCATAATCTCCTGTATCATAATCGAGTTGAGCACTAGCAACTCCATTCGATCCCATACTAGAATAGGCCACTTGTTCAGTAAATACCACAGGATATCCTTTATAACGATCATTTTTGTATTGCCCTCCTCTTACCGTAATATGATCTTTAACCCTGATAAAATCAATGCCTGAGATTCCTTCACGGCGCTCACCCGAATTGATTCCTCTTAATTTATAACTTCCAAAAACATCCAATCCAAATCCTAAATACGCTCCATTTAATCCCGGTTGATTTCCTGCATATGAATTTTTATTGGCGTAACCCAAACTCGCACCTGGGGCACCAATCTCAAAATTTTTAGTTCCATCAAACAAAAACATGCTGATTCCATCTCCATATTTATTGTCATATTCTTTTCCGTCTGCCATGGCGTATTCAAACTCCACAATTAATCCATAATTGGCTGGAAATTCAACATCCTTGAGGTAAAATCCACTGAAGGAAAATTCATCTTCATCCTGCGTTAATACAAGACCTTGAGAGGTATAACGATCACTACCCGTAGGGGCAACATCTGAGATATACTCGCCGATTTCACTGGGAGCAGTCGTACCAGTCAAGGGTAAATAGTAAGGAAAAGGTCTATCTTGGGTTTGCGCCATAGCTATTGTGGCGCACAAAAGAACCATACTAAGCGTATATTGTATTCTATTTTTTATCATAATTAACACGATTCGTTTAGACTCATCTACTGTTGCCTGCAACAATTTAAACTAGGTAAAATAACCTACCTTATTGGATAAGGCAGGTTCACTGTATTAGTCTTCTCTAAGTTTCATCACTACATTAAAATAACTACGGGCGGTCACTTGAGCATAGCGCTGCACTTTATAGGTTAAGACTCCCGATTCATTAATACTCACGTCTTCAAATACATCATCATCGTAATACACAATGAAATAATCCAATTCATCAGCGTCATAAATATCTAAAGAAGCAGAAGATCTGGAGCTAATGGCATTCGTGAATTGATTTTTGTAAATCATATACACATTTTCTTCTCCTCTACTTCCTGGTATGATATCTACAACAAAAGAAGGGGAATAAAAGAAAGACGCTCCACCGCCCCCTTTGGCAGGCCTGAATGCAGCACCACCACTTCCATCAGACGTCAGTACATAGCCTTCGGGTGTATTCACTTCCTCCTCATCTACAGAACTAATCTTATCTGACGTCACTGACTCATTTTGTATGTGTTCGTTTCCAACTGCATTATCTGCTAATTCGGCTGAATCTACAGCACCGTAATCTAAATGGTTGCCCTTAATAGACCCGGAGTTAATATCCAAGGTTACCTCTTCTAAAACAGCATCACGTCCATTCGTTACTTTGATTACGTCACTCCCTTTTAATTCTTTTTTGGTGATACTTTGTCCTGTTGGGGCTTTAAAGGCAACATTTCCATTTGACTCAACCGTTAACACATGGCCTCTTTGTGCATTACCAGCAGAGATTTTCTCCGTGGTAACCGCACCATCTGCTAATTTACCTGTTTGAATCGTTCCATTTTCAAGCTTACCACCTGTAATGGTATTATTGGCAATCTTAATATTGGTTACAGCTAAATTATTGATCTTAGTTGTGGTCACTGCTCCATCTTTGATCTTCACGTCCGTGACAGACTCCGCTTGTAGTTTACTTGCGGTAATCGTATTCTCTCTTAATTTAGAACCCGAAAGGGATGCGTTTTGAACTTTATCATTGTTAATGGCGTCATTTTCAATTTTTTCTCTTGTAACGGCACCTGCTATGATCTTGTCTGTAGTCACTGCGTTATCATCTAGTTGAGCGGTTTTAATTCCGTTGTCTTTCACTGTGACTGTTACATCTTGCAAAACAGCTCCAATTCCATTAGTCACAGCAATCGAAGCAGATCCACTTAAGTCGCCTAAAGAACTCGTTACTGGACTAAAGACCACTCCTCCACTGCCGTCGGCTGTTAAAGCTAAACCTGGTGCCGCATTTGTACTTCCTACTTTCGAACTAATTTTACTAGTTGTCACATTCTTGTCTGCAATCTTAGCTGTGATTACGGAATTTGTTGCCAATTGAGTTGATCCTACGCCTCCATTGCTAATGGCTACGGTTGCATCTTGTAATAACGCTTGATTGGCTCCAGTACCGGATACCGTAATGCCCGTTCCACCTTGTAAGGCTTTACCATTGGCTACAACTGCATCATTTACATTTTGGAAGGAAGCCCCTCCTTGTCCATCAGTAGTTAATACTAACCCGCTTTCTTTGTTTGAAGTGCCTATTTTGGCTTCCGTGATATTTCGATCCATTAGGTGTTTGGTCTTAACACCATTTTCGGCAATGTTGATCGTCACATCTTGCAGGGTTGCTTTATTTGTTGGAATATGTAGTGAACCATCTGTAGAAGTTAAGGATTTTCCTGCCGTAGTTGCCAAAACGCCTAACGATTGAAATTGTGTGTTCCCTTGTCCATCGGATGCTAAAATACTTCCATTGGGTGTATTCGTTTCTGCTACAACAGAACTTATCTTATCTGCTGTTACAGCCAGTGCTTTAAGGTGTTTGTTATCAATTCCCGATGAAGCTACTGCAATTGTTGCCTCTTGAAGTAACGCTTTATTGTCAGCTGTCACGACTATAGATTCATCCGCTACTAAATCAACTCCTTGCCCATCAAATACTGTATTACTCAATAGTTTATACGACACCGTTCCATCCCCTTGGGCCGTCAATACCGCATTGGCTACTGCTTGACCAGCATTCATTTTTTCAACAGTTACTGCTGCATTTTCAAGCTTATCCGTTCCTACTCCTCCTTCTTTAATATCAATTGTTGTAGGCGCTAAAACGGCATTTAATCCATCCGTATCACCCGTAAACGCAAGGCCGCTACCTAAGGTTAAATCTTCTCCTCCTGCTTGTACCGCACTTTTTAGGACATAATCAAACCCTCCAGTACCATCTGTAACAAGAATATAATCACGTGCTATTGTCGCACTGTTTAACTTGTCTTTGGTAATACTGTTATTGGCAATACTCAAGTTCACGTCTTTTAACAGGGTTCGCTCCCCATCACCGGACATTTGAATGATGTTATCTGTGGTTAAATTACCTGCTGTTAAATCGACAATTTCACCCAATTCTCCCCAAACAACTGTTCCATTTTCACCACTTAACAGCACACTTTGTGCACTAATTCCTTCAGAAGAAAGTTTATTTGCGGTAATCACTTGTTCACCTAGTTGGGTATTTGTTACGGCTCCATCTGCTAATTTTGCTGTGGTAATTCCTTTATTCTTTACACCTAAGGTCACATGGGATAGCACTTTTCCAATTCCATCTTCTGTGACAGTAAGGGCTTCATCCGTTGTAATATTTCCTTTATTGGCTAGTTGTCCCGCAGATAAAGGTTCAAAAGAAACAGACACCCCATTAGCTCCTACCGTTGCTACCGCTCCAGCAGGTGCATTGTTGGCGTTTAACTTAGTTGCTTGAATGGAACTGTCTTTGATACCCAATTCAACATCAGCTAATACTTTACCTACCCCATTTTCAGAAACCGTAATCGTACCATCTGTTGTAATATCTCCTTTTTCAGTGAATAGCTCTGTTGATAGTACTTGATAAGCCACTTGTCCTGTGGCATTAGCCACCGCAATTCTATTGTCTGCGCCTGTACCTGCATTTAATTTAGCTGCTTCAATTGTATGATCAACCAAGTGATTATTTGCAATTGTGGCTGCGCCAATATGTTTACCTTGTATCCCTCCATTGTTGATTTTAACGATGGCTTTGGTCTCTTCATTGCCGAATAGCACATTTTCACCGCCTTCGACAATTAATCCCTCAGCGCCAACTAAATCACCTTGCATGGCTGATGTAACTGCTTCTTCAGCAGTCGAAAATACAGCATTACCAGATCCATCAGCCGTTAACACTGCTCCTTTATCAATACCAACTGCGTTTATTTTTTCTACAGTAACGGCTTGGTTCTGAATGTGAGTGGTTTCAATCCCATTTTCATTCACCTGTAAACTAAAAGGCTGTAATACTGCTTTTGATGCATCACCAATAATAGCCAACGAAGTATCCACCGTTAGTGCTTTTCCATTTACAACGGCAGCCATCGGTTGGTAGACAATGCTTCCATCAGCCTGAGCTACAGGAACATGATTCGCTTTATTTTCTCCAGCATATAATTTATCAGCGGTAACTGCTAAGTTTTTAATCTTAGTAGTTGTTACACCTTGATCTCTTAATGCAATTCCCATTTCAGTTAAGGCGGCAGTTTCACCACCAGTGACTGCGATAGCACTATCTCCTTCTACTTTTTTCCCCTGTGCTGCTACAGTGGTATAAATATCATTTTGAACGGTTGATTCATTCAGAATTTCGGTGATATTTTCAATCACACTGCCTGCTACATCAATAGTGGCAAGGGGAGTATCCGTAGCTTGATCATAAAAGACAAACGTACCTGCATCCGTTGTATCAATGCGCAAGGTATTGGCATCAAAGGTTACGCCAGTCCCTATGATTTCTCCAGTGTTGTTGACGTCATTTTCATTAAAATAGGTAAATGTACCGTTATGGTTATTTTGTACAAGGGTTACTTTTTCCTGTGTTTGAACAATCTCTTCAATAATTTCATGCGTGGCATCCACCCATTCCGCCTTGCCTAAACCATTGGTAATCAAGAGTTGTTTTGGGTTTCCTCCTTTCATTTGAACAGGAGACACCGCTTCCTCTGCAATGCTCAATTCTACGGCAGTGAAAACGGCATCTGCCACATTTGCATTGCCATTGACTAGGATTCCATTTCCAGATAATGGCGCTTTAGCAATCTCCAACTGTTCTAAAGCTTCTATTTTTTGGTTAATTTGCGTAATCGCTTCTTCCACATTAGTATACCCCACGACCGAATTATCCTCAAAAATAATAGCTTTTGCACGGGTATTTACTGTAGCTAAAGCTATATCACTTGCTTTGTCCTTGAAAATGAAAATCCCTGCTTCGGAGGTGTCAATACTTAGCGTATTGGCATTGAACGTTACTCCTGTTGCATTGGGTTTTAATGCGCCATTGGCTTCTATTTGATCTTCGTTATAGTAGGTAAATGTTCCGTCCTGGTGATCAACGAGTTGTGTTGATTTTTCATTTGCACTAACGATCATTTGTAAAATAGGATCATTTGAACTCATCCATTTTACAGCGCCTGTACCATCTGTTCCCAAGATTTGACTTGGAGCATCCCCACTTATTTTGGCCGCCGTGACAGCTCCATTCTTTAATTTGTCTGAAGTAACAGCATTAGCGGCTAATTTAGCGGCTGTAATTCCTCCATTTTTAACATCTAGGGTTACATCAGCTAAGGCAGCATGCTCACCTCCTGTCACAGCAATAGCAGCTTCTCCAATGATAGCTTTTCCATTATTGCCAATAACTTGCCCAAGTGTTTTAAATTCAGCGCCACCTTCTCCATCAGAAGTTAAAACAAAACCGGCAGCTTTATTGCTTCCTATTTTGTCTTCTGTTACGGCTTTGGCCTCTATTTTTTCATTGGTAATTCCTCCATCAGCCACGCTAATATCCATCGCTTGTAAAACAGCTTTATTCCCTTGAGGTACAGCTATAGATCCATCAGATGAAGTTACCGCTTGTCCTTGTGTTAAAGCCACTTCTTCTAAGCGCTGAAAAACAGCTTTTCCACTTCCATCTGCGGTTAATACGGCACCTGGAGCAGCAGTTTGTGCATCAATCTTCGTTGCAGTAACTGTCTGATCCTTAATGTGTTTATTTTCAACCCCTTGATTCGCAATTGCAAGGGTTGTTTCCCTTAGAACCGCTTTATTATTAAGTGGAATTGTTATAGACCCATCCGATTTCAGGTCAGCTTCTGCGCCTTCAAAAGCAGTGGTGTTGATTTTTTTATAGGCTACATTTCCTAATCCGTCTGCGGTTAATACAGCATTTTCATCTTCTCCTACAGCAGAAATTTTAGCTGTTGTTACAGCCCCATCAGCTAATTTAGCTTCGGTAATTCCCTGATCCTTAACTCCTATTTTAGTATCAGCGAGTACGGCAGAAACTCCATTACTCCCTGCTAAGAATTCCAGCTCATTACTCAAGGTTAAATCTTCTCCTGCTTGTACAATACTCTCTCGATCAACGTAAGTAAACCCTCCATTGGCGTTGGTAACCATAACCATACCCGAAACAGCTCCTGCACTGTTCAATTTTCCTATCTGAATGGTTTGATCTTGTAATTCAGTATTGGTGATGCTTCCTTCTTTAATCCCCAGCTTTACATCGTTAAAAAGAGAGTTAACTCCATTTCCATTTTGCAATTCAATAATACCATCCGTAGTCAAATTACCTGCCGCATCGGTTACGACATCGTCTAATTCTCCCCATTTTATTTCTCGGTTCTCATCAATCACTAGCACGCGGCTAGGAGGTTCATTTCCTGCAGATAACTTATCTATTGTTAGCGTATTTAAGGCAATTTTATCATTGGTAATTCCTCCATCTTCAATTCCTAGTACAACATCGGCTAGCACTTTTCCTGTACCATTATCAACAGTTACAATTCCATCGGTTGTAATATTTCCCTTAGCTGTAATAGCCGTAGCCTCCAAGGGTTTATATGTTACAGTTCCATCTCCATTTGCCATTGCAACAGCGCCTTCTATAGCACCAGTAGCATCTAGTTTACTCGGAACAATAGACTGATCAGTAATTCCCAAAACTACATCATCCAGTACTTTCCCTATGCCATCACTTACAGAAACAATTCCATCGGTTGTGATATCACCTTTATCCCCAATAACCGCAGGGGTTACGGGCTGATAACTAACTGTACCATTTGCATTTACCGTAGCAACATGGCCTGCGGTTGCTCCCGTTGCATCTAGCTTTTGAACCTCAATTGTTTTGTTTTTAATGTTTTGATTTCCAATGGTTTCAGATCCAATATGCGTACCTGTTATTCCACCTGAATTAATGGCAATGGTTACCTTTTTTGTGGTATCGCCAAATAGCACATTTTCACCTCCTCCAACAATGTTAATTACACCAGCTTCTCCTTCTAAGTCTCCTTGCATGGCAGGTCTAACAACATTTGAAGGTGTTTCAAAAGCTGCCTGGCCTAATCCATCAGCAGTCAAAACAGCGCCTGGGTCTACCCCTAATGCATTGATTTTGTCTGTTGTAACGGCACCAGATGCCAGGTGATTGGTTTTTACTCCCTCTTGTTGGATGTTGACAATGACCTCACTAAGTGCTGCTTTATTTCCACCTGTGATTGCAATGGAATTGTCATTGCTGTGTATTTTTTTTCCTTTTGCTGCTACTGTAGCAAAAATCTGATTCTGTACTTCTTCTTCAGTGAGGATGGTTGTAATATTTTCAATGACTGTTCCTGCTACATTAATCGTTGCAATGGGATCCTCTTGTGACAAATCATAAAAGGCATATACACCAGTTGCTTGCCCAGATTGAGGGTCATTGAGTTCCGCTACACGTAACGTATTAGCACTAAATGTCGTTCCTACTGCAGTTGATTTTCGATCGCCATTAGCATCGTAATCTCCCTCATTAAAGTAGGTAAACGTTCCATCTTTATGATCAATCAATTCTGTAATGGCTTGATTTAATGCTAAAAGTTCTTTAATTGGATCATCTGCTAAACTCATCCATTGAGCAACCCCATCCGTAGGTGTTACCAAAAATTGACCTTGTGTTCCCCCTTGAATTTTTTCTGTTGTTACGGCTTTGGGTGCTAAGGCAGTGGTAGAAACCCCAGCCGTTGCAATACTCAACTCCAATGCATGAAGTGCTGCTTTATCTGCCGTTCCGCCTATTGTAATCGATGTATCTGGTGAAGTAACCGCCTTTCCTTGTGCGGCTACTGCGGTATAAATATCGTTCTGAACAGTAGTATCATTTAAGATTTCGGTGATATTTTCAATCACACTCCCCGCCACATCAATAACAGCTATAGGGGTTGTTGGATTGGATTTATCGTAAAAAGCATACGTATTCTCTGCTGTTTTATCAATGCGCAACGTATTGGCATCAAATTTTACGCCTTGTCCTGTAATAGGATCCCCATCAGCATCAATCCCCTTCTCGTTATAGTAGGTAAAAGTCCCATCGCCTCCATCAACGAGTAGAGTAATTTTTTCGTTGAAGGCAAAGGCCTCTTGTATTACCTCATCTGTTACATCTACCCAAGCAACTGTACCTGCTTCATTGGTCACCAATAATTGCTTGTTACCTCCCGGTGCAATCTTAGCCGTTGTTATTCCTGCATTGGCAACAGATAGTTGCATAGCATTCAATACCGCTTGATCGCCCTGATCTACTTGAATTGACCCATCTGCTGCTGTAGCAGGTTTTCCTTGGGCTGCAACTGTGGTATAAATATCCTGTTGAACGATTGAATCATTTAGTATTTCAGTAATATTTTCAATGACTGTTCCTGCAATATCAATAGTGGCTAAAGGCAGTCCCGTTTGTGTAAAGGTACCATCAGTAAAGATATAGGTCCCCTTTGGTTGTTCTGAAATACTCAGGGTATTTGCATCTAGTAATATCCCTTTCGCTGGAATCGGTGCTCCCGTAGCATCAATACTATCCTCATTGTAATACGAATACGTCCCGTTTCCGTTATTTTCAATGAGTGTAATCACCTCATGTTGTTTCACTACTTCTTGTATAATACTATCCGTAGCTGGCACCCATTGGGCTTTACCTTCTTTAGTTACTAAAATATACTGGTCTCTTCCTGGATTAATCTTATCTAAGGTAACCGCTTTATTTTTTAATTTGTACGAGGTTACTGCTTCATCTGCTAATTTTGTCTCTGTTACAGCAGCCTCTGCCAAGCTCAACGTAAGTTCCTTTAATACAGCATCATTTACTTGAGACTGCTCATTGATTAAAATTCCTTCTCCTAATATGGGTGAAAGCGTACCCTGCGCTTGCTCTACCTTGGTAATAAGCTGATTGACAACATCCTGAAGATTATCCCCTGGAATCGACGTTGAATTATTTTCAAAAATAATAGCTTTAGCACGTGTATTAATCGTCATTAACGGGCTTTGTTGCGATGTTTTTCCGTCGTAAAAGTCGTAAATTCCCTTTCCTGATGCTCCTTCTCTCTCTTTAATATTTAAGGTATTGGCATCAAATTTTACGCCTTGTCCTGTAATGGGATTTCCATCAGCATCAATACCCTTTTCATTATAATAGGTAAATGTACCATCGCCTCCATCTACTAATAAGGTAACTTTTTCATTAAACTCAAAAGCTTCTTGAATAACCTCATCCGATGCATCAACCCATTTCACCGTGCCATTTTCGTCCGTAACCAACAATTGTTTAGCACCTCCTGGTGCTATCTTTGCTGTGGTAATTCCCGCATTGGCAACGGATAGTTGCATGGCATTTAATACTGCTTGATCGCCATTGTCCACTTGAATCGATCCATCAGCAGCTGTAGCCGCTTTTCCTTGTGCAGCTACTGCGGTGTAAATATCATTTTGAACAGTCGTATCGTTGATAATTTCAGTAATATTCTCAATTACACTTCCCGCCACATCAATAATGGCTATCGGTGTTGTATCATCAGACTTATCGAAAAAGGCATACGTATTATCTGCTGTTTTCTCGATACGCAACGTATTGGCATCAAATTTTACGCCTTGCCCTGTAACGGGATTTCCATCAGCATCAATACCCTTTTCATTATAATAGGTAAATGTACCATCGCCTCCATCTACTAATAAGGTAACTTTTTCATTAAACTCAAAAGCTTCTTGAATAACCTCATCCGATGCATCAACCCATTTCACCGTGCCATTTTCGTCCGTAACCAACAATTGTTTAGCACCTCCTGGTGCTATCTTTGCTGTGGTAATTCCCGCATTGGCAACGGATAGTTGCATGGCATTTAATACTGCTTGATCGCCATTGTCCACTTGAATCGATCCATCAGCAGCTGTAGCCGCTTTTCCTTGTGCAGCTACTGCGGTGTAAATATCATTTTGAACAGTCGTATCGTTGATAATTTCAGTAATATTCTCAATTACACTTCCCGCCACATCAATAATGGCTATCGGTGTTGTATCATCAGACTTATCGAAAAAGGCATACGTATTATCTGCTGTTTTTTCGATACGCAACGTATTGGCATCAAATTTTACGCCTTGCCCTGTAATGGGATTTCCATCAGCATCAACACCCTTTTCATTATAATAGGTAAATGTACCATCACCTCCATCTACTAATAAGGTAACTTTTTCATTAAACTCAAAAGCTTCTTGAATAACCTCATCCGATGCATCGACCCATTTCACCGTGCTATTTTCGTCCGTGATCAACAATTGTTTAGCACCCCCAGGTGCTATCTTTGCTGTGGTAATACTTGAAGGTCTAATACTCAAAGACGCAGCTGTCAATACAGCTTTTTCTCCACCAACTACTTCAATACTCTCATCTCCAGTTAATGCCTTAGCGTTCACCGAAATTGATTGAATAATTTCGTTAATTACGCCTTCTTCATTGATAATCGTCTGTATATTCTCAATTACATCAGCTGTTACATCAATAACTGTAGTCGTCTGATCTTCTGAAGTATAAATGTATTTTCCTTGTCCATTTGACTCAAGTGTAGTCACAATATTAATATCAGCTAGAGGTACAGAAACAACCCCTTGTTTTGTATCGCGTAAAAAGAGTGTTTGATCTGTCAAATTAACCGCCAGCTCTTCATTTACAGCTACCTCTTTTAAAAAATCATCGCTAGAAGACAACAAGCGAACCCATTGTTTGTCAAACCAAAAATAGTAGCCTGGTTTTAACTCTTGATTGGATGTTGTATTAAAGACAAGCAAACTATTTGGCGTTTGTCCTCCTGTCATTCCTCCATTACTAGTAGCTGACTCTAGGGGAATCCTTGGAATCAACACACCTTTAAAGCTTCCCTTAGTGGCTTCAACATCTAATAAAGCCGCTGGGTTCGGATTTGCCGTCCCAATTCCCACTTGGGCAAACGCAAATCCCGACATCATAAGTAAGGCTACTGAAAGTACATTTTTTTTCATAAACAACTATTTATTTCCATTCTACTGCTTAAAAAATTAATTCTCTTCTACTATAAGAAAAACATTGTGCCAATTTCTTTTTTTTATCAAAAAGTCTACATGGAGCGATTTATTTCTTTTATTTTTAAACTGAAACGCTAAATAAAAGAACAAAACAACCTCGTGTGAACAGCATCCTGTTTTTTTTAAATTTAACACTATGTTACTTTTAGTTTTAACATCTAAAAAATTAAGATAAATATACGGGTTTTGTATTAATTTTATATTAAAAGCAAGCTTTATAGTAGATCAAATGATAAAATAACCGATATCCTAGTTTAAATTAAAACTTAAACTAGGAATCCATCAAAAAAAGGTAAGTTATTTTAACAAAAACGAAAAAAAACAAGCGATATACCGTAAAAAAACGCATAAAAAAAAGGAGCAAATAGAGTAATCATGCAAGTCATACGTTAGGAAAGGGCGATCCTATGGGGTGTATGCTCAGCATGATACTGCCATTTCTTTCCAAAACCTAGTGTTCCTTTAGTACAAATGGTCGGGTTTAGTCTGTATCTTGTAGAAAGTCCTTTGAACTAAAAGGAGAATGGAGGCAATAGTCTAAAGAAAATAGATACTTTCTCTTTCAGGTGGTTTACTTTAATTTAGCTTCGATTCATTTGTCAATGGTTACACGATAGGTTAGAAAAAAACAACAGAACTACTTTGCTATCGAAGCAGTTAGCAAATTCGCGTAAAAGGCTTGGAAATTGATAAGATATAAAATAAAACCCCACCTAAAAAGGCGGGGTTTTTATCTCTCGTTCTTATAATTATTTTCTAGAATAATCTAGAATAACGCTATTTATTACTAAGTGCACCAGGTATTTGTCGAGTGATCTCATCATCGAACGTAAGAATTATATAATCAACATCTTCTTCAGCCAGTTTTTTGATCACTTCAAAATAATCATTGATGACGTAATCAAACTTTTGCGTATAGATCATAACGGTGGTAAGCGCTTCACCTATCGTATACTCGCTATTATCTGACATGCGTTTCAATGTCAACTTTTGATAATTCTTACCCTTTTTCAACTTTTTTTTGATGTTGTCAATATCCAGATTATTCAAAGACAACCCACATGCTGATTTTTTTCGCTTGCCTGATTCTTTAACTTTTCCATCCAAAAGATCCGCACTGGTTGATAAGGCCCCTTGTGCAAAGGATAAGAGTGATCCTTGTATATTTCTACTTAATTTAAACAAAGAGGTTTCATCTGTAACATAGACGATTTTATCCTTATCTATTCCCCAAGTGGTCACAATGTGATCTACATATTCTTGAGGAGTACTATTGATTTCCATTCCCATCTGAGCCAATGACACAAGAGGGAAAAAACAAACAACTAAAAAAAACCATTTACGCATATCTATCGTTTTTAAATATTTAAGGCTCAATTAAACTAACAAATGAGCCTAAAGTAAATTTTATTTTAAAAATAACAAAAAAAATAGATTAAAATAAAAATCAAATCACAGTGTCATTAATTTTACAATCAATTTATTGCGTTAAAAACACAAAAGTAGACCAAAAACAAACAATAATACACTGCTATTCTTCCGTGATTATGATGCGACTTATTCTCTTTCCCTACACTCTACTCGATGTTAAAGGAGGGTATTGTTCTCCAAATAAAGAGGTATGTCATTAAAAGAATAATAAAAAAGAAGAGAGCCCCAAGGCTCCCTCTTCTTCTCAAAAAATCAAATAAAGACTATACAGTAGAACTAATACAGTCCTTTAATAAACTCATACGCTGTTTCTTCTTTAATTTCTTTCTTCCACATGTCTTTGTCTTTGGTGGTATACAAGTACACTTGTAACAGCTTAGTCGCTAATACTCCAGAAAGAATTAAAATAGCGACAATAACCAAAACGGCTAGGGTCATAATCATGGTTTTCCTTTTTTAAATGGTTAAAATATACTGCGTTAAATCTTCCATATCGGTTGCACTAATTTGCGGAAATGGCGGCATTTGAGGAGCATCCGCTCGTTTTTTACCTGGATTTCTAATCCACTGAATCAACTCCTCCTTGTGATTGGTATAAATTTCTTTCATTTCGGTAACAGGAGGACCAACTAGGGGTGTTTTTTCCTTGTGACAAGCTGCACAATACGAATTAAATACAGCCTTTCCTTTAGCGGTTAAATCACCGGAAGCTTCTGCTGTGGCAAGGGCTTGGCTCTCGTGTTCCTTTTGGTTTATGGCTTCCTCTCTCGCTGCCTTAGAAGCGGCTTCAAAGGCAGCCGTTTTTTCTGCCATTAATTCGCGATGGGGCTGTATAGCATTGGCTCGATATACGTGTCGACCACTGCCCATAAAGAGCACGACAATACTCATTGCCACAACGATGCGTTTGAAATAGCGATCGAGTTGATCATCTGTTCCCCTAAGAGTTTTAATCATATAGTAAATTGCATAAGCCGCAATAGCCACTCCCGTAAAGATAATGCCCAGCATACTCCAACTAAATCCTTTCGCAGGTAAAGTAACCAGTACCAATGGACCAAATAAAAATTGCGCTACCGAAGCACCTAAGGCCATTTGATAACCTATTCGCTTCACTTTTGCACGAGTAAATACAGTAAAATACTCCTCAAAAGGATAATTCTTTCGTCCCATATACCAGCTAATAAACAGTCCTGTGATTGCCAAAGAAGCTCCTAAAAAATGAAAATACCTCGGAAAGACATTCGGCAAGGTTAAGGCAGATAAAAAACCGCTTACACTCATCCATTTTTCGGGAAAGAGCATTAAATTAACATTAACTAAAAAAATCAACGGAATAAACAAAAACAAAAGTACAGCCAGTACATTAATGGAAATGTGAAGTACTTTCATTTTGTGCATAGCTTCCCAGGTGTACTTGTGTAAATAGGTCAATAAAAATACGATAGCAACTAAGGGAATAATGAGAATCCACATAATTCCAGTTAGTGAATTGGCGGTGTAAAAATAAACGGTATACAGCGTATTAATACTCAGTAAAGGCGCAACACCCAACACAACTGCAATCGATTTATTAACCGTTATGGTAGCGGCAATTTCTTTAGCCAACGTATCGTATTCTTTGTTTTTTAACCCCTTAATTTCCGCCCATAAAGTGGCAATAGAACCACCAACCATCAGGTTGACAAATAAAATATGAGCGAGAAATGAAACGACAAGCAAAAGGACGAGTAACCATTCAGGTAGTGGTAAATCAAGGGGAATATCTTTGGGTAGTGGTGTATTATTCATTTGAGGAATTTTTTAGTTTGTTTTCAATAAATTTTTCAACTGTGTGATTGGGATTAACTGTAGCTCCAATACTTTGGGCTCCTTCTAGTGTTGCTCCACTTTGTTGTAAATAAAAGATATAATGCGCCAACGCATCTAGTTCAGCTTCATTTCCCGGATACGGTGGCATATAGGTTCGGCCGTTGTGCATATTGGGGATATAGGCTTTCATCGAATTGATATCCAAGGGCTTACCTACACCATACATTTTTTCAAAAACATAAATAATCGAATTAATCCCTTGGCTGGTATGACAACGGGAACATGCAATCATAAAGACATCCCGTCCTGCTTCTAATTTATTTGATTCCGTAATTTCAGTGATGGACGTATACGTGGCGTGTTGAAGTACACCATCGCGTTGGAGTAAAGGATAATCTTCTTCGCGTATTAAATTGGAATACATATAATTTCCAATCACATAAGGTTTTCGGATGAACTCCCTAACGCGTTCAAAAATACCCAAGAAACCAAGGGAAAGCACAAAGGGAATAATCACGAGTACCAAATTGACTTTTTTGGGTTTAATCAAGGTCCAAATAGCCAATAAGGCGAGTGAACTTGTCGCAATAAGGATGATGTATTTCAGGAGATTATAGTACTGTTCAAAATCCATCGTTCCTACGGCTGTACTCATATTAGCCGTCATAGCTTCTGGAATTACGCGATAGTAATTGATCGCTGCTAGAATAGATAAAGGCAACCACAATAAAGTCCAAATGGCTGTAGTTTTCAAAGCGGGTTTTCGAATCGGGCTGTTTTTCTTGCTAAACAGCATGATTAATAAGAAGCCAAAAGCACCTGCCACAACCATAGCTGTCGGAGTTCTAAAAAGTAACTGTGGAAGGTAAATGGGATTGGTTAATCCATTGAGTAAGGAATGATCATCGATCCAATTACCGGGGTCCATCATAAATCCTAAAATCGCTACAATAATAGCCATCGTTAGCCAAGAGAAAGCAGCTAAGAACCAGCCAAATCGGATATGACGTTGTTTAGCACGAAGGGATTTGTTGGAATTTTTCCACGTGAGAAAATAAATCATAATAAAAACAACTTCAAGCACAAAGACCACCCATTCGGTAAACCAACCCCAATAAAAGACACGGATCAAACTACCAATAGAATTGGGACTAATAAGTGCCGCAGAGAACCAAATGCCCACGCCTGTCATGGCACCCACGGTGGTGGTGATCACAAAGCCAACCATCATCATGCGCTGTACCATCTTATCCCATTCGAGGTCTGTTACCTCTTGCGGACCACTCTTAACGACACCTTGCTGTTCTAATAAAGTAATATAAGGAATAAAACCCACGGCCAATCCGTGGTTGATAAATACGTGAATAATCGCAATCACAGCGATCAGAAAGCGATCATTCAGCCAGTCTAAATGAAATAAAGGAAAATCCATATTGTATTATTTTTCAACAAAGTTAGAGGCCTAGCTTCTGGAAAATATTATACAAAACATGGTGTTCTTTATACTAATCAATTGAGGTGGGAAAACAAAATGGATTTGTATTTCACAAATCAATACTTAGTTTATTTTTCGAAATTCATCAGGTGATAATCCCGTATTTTTTTTAAAGAAGCGGGAGAAATAAGCGCTATTCTTAAAGTTGAGTTCATAAGCAATTTCACTAATGGATACATCTACATTGACTAATAGTCGTTTACACTCTAAGACCATGCGATTGCGTATAACTTCACCTGCTGTTATACCCAATACTTTCTTGCATAAAGCATTGAGATGATTAGGTGTAACAAACAGCAAATCAGCATATTCACCAGGTAATCGTTTAGCAATAAAATGTTGTTCCACTAATTTTTCGAAATTCTTAATGATAAAATGGGCACTATTGATTTCTTGATGCTCCGCAGTAGCTTCTGTCTTTTTAACCAAAAACAGCTGGGTTTCCAAAAATAATTCCAACATCAAAACGCGCATAAAGTCTTCATACAAGGGCTGTTTTTGGGTATAAGCCCTATAAATTTTTTCAAACTTAGTATGCAAAACCTCATAACACTTCTCACAAGAAAACTTGGAGTATTCTACATCACCCGTAAAAAAGGAAAACTCCTGAAGGTAATTGGGATTAACCAGAAAAGTACGCAGGAAATTCTCATTAAAATTGATCAAGAATCCCTTTGTTCCCGGTTTAAATTCCCATTTGTGTACTTGAGAAGCATTTAAAAAAAATAAGCAGTGATTTTCAATGGAAAATTTCTTAAAATCAATAAAGTGAAGCCCCTCTCCTTCTGTTATAAACAAAATTTGATAAAAAGCATGGCGATGAGGAGAAGAAACCAGCGTTGGTCGGTCCGAAATATACTCCTCTAAACGATATACCACACAATCCTGTAACAGATTATCCGTTCCAATTAAGTTGCAAATATTGTAGATCGGAATTCCCTTATTTTCCATAGATCATTTCCTTTGCCACAAAGGTAGTGAAAACAGTTCACAGTTTACGGCTATCCGCTGCGATCGTCTCCTCAATTAAGGTCTCTAGCTCTTGGTTGGTAAATCCCAATCGATGGCCTACTTCATACATCCAATCGAGGTAATAGTCAAAGTAGTTCTCTTGAATGCTGGGCATTAAGACCAATTGTACCAATTTTAAATCCAAATTCTGATCTATTTCATAACGTTTGGGGTTCTTCATTCGCAATTTAGAAATAAAGAGATCGTGTTGTTTTAAATGCGCCTCCGTGAGGTGTTCTTGCTGCTTATTGGTCCAATACTCCCGAGCATCGTCAGCGATTTGCTGTATCGTTTTGGGTAAATTGACATAGATTTTTTCAACCATTTTTAAGGCAACCGTTACAAATATAAAATATGCTTTCTCTTGGGATTCGCTTTCGAAAATTTCTGCTAATTGATTCATCGACTTACTGAATAGAATTGATTAGATCACAGTGAGCGAATGCAGAAACGAAGGACAGTGCTTCTTCTGGCTTTTCTTTTTCAACAACAACCGTTTTACTAGGCTCGGTTGCAGCAATATAATCAGTGAATAGCATCCCTCGATTTTCATCTCTAACATGGGGATCTAAGGCAAATAATACGTCCATCTTTTAAGTAAGCAATTTTTCAAAATCGAAAGGTACGCAATGAACCAAGGCAAAAGTATCCCTGAATTTGATGAGTTATTAGGGGTGAGTGGTGAATGGTGAGTGGTGAATGGTGAGTGGTGAGTTAAACGACGGATTGACCGATGCTTATCACCACTGTCACATGGGAAATGCCGCTGAAATAGGAATTCGCCATTTTAATTTTTCACGAGAAGAGCTCGATCACTACGCCTTGAGTTCCTATACAAAAGCGCAAAAAGCAACCGAAGAGGGTAAATTCAAAGCAGAGATTGTACCGATTGCTTCTCGTGATCGCTCCAAACCAGAGGCTATTGTTGTAGATGAAGATATTTACAAAATCATTCCAGAAAAAATGCCTCATTTACGTCCTGTTTTCGAAGAAGAAGGACGTTTAACCGCTGCCAATGCCAGTAATTTAAACGATGGTGCAGCCCTACTCCTCTTGGCTTCTTCCGAAGCTGTGCAACAGTATCAATTAAAACCAATAGCGAAGATTTTGTCCTATGCCGATGCAGCACATGATCCGCTGTGGTTTACGACCGCTCCTGCTTTAGCAATTCCAAAAGCCTTACAACAAGCAAGTCTCACGGTAGCAGATATCGATTTATTTGAAATTAACGAGGCCTATGCATCTGTACCACTCTCCATGGTTGAACTGTTGGATATACCACTAGATCGCATAAATATCTATGGAGGTGCTGTTGCTCTAGGACATCCTATTGGCGCTTCAGGAGCACGTATCTTGGTTACCTTACTCCATGCCTTACACCAAGAGAATAAACGATATGGCGTGGCAGCGATTTGCAACGGTGGTGGTGGTGCAACGGCATTAGTAATTGAAAGCGTATAATTGTACTAGACAAGACAATGGAAAAATTTGACCTTGTAGTAATTGGCTCAGGACTATGCGCACCCAACTTTTGCTAAAGTACTGAAAAAGACCTAACGCATGGCAGATGGACAACCTGCAATTAATATTTAAAGCTATAAAAAAAGCTAGGGCTTTACATTAAAGCCCTAGCTTGATTTGAATTACATTCCCCTAAAACGTCAATAGTACAAACGGAGAAAACCTCACCCCCTCTCTTGTATAACTACCTGAACTCAAATCATTTAAAAGTATATCACTTTTAAATTTTGCACTTCTGCTGTATTTTTGATGAGGAGGAGCAACCTACAACATAAAAACACAGCCTACACTAAACAATAGGTATGATCCTAGCTGTAGTAGCATTTTCTTTTTCACAACCTTGTTTTTAAATAACACTACCCAAAACTAGTAAAACAAACACAATAAGCTAAAAAAACAATATACCTAAACATACTAAACGCCTCAAAAACAACAAAATACAAGTTTTAATGACGTTAAACTTTTGAGTAAAGTTTAAAAAAATTTAATTAAATAATTAATAACAGAAAAATTAATGTTTAAAAAGTAAAACAAATGGGCTTCTAACGCCATATTCGCTACTTACGAGAATGCTTCCTCCTTGAACTTCAACTATTTCCTTGCTAATATCAATCCAAGGCCTCTTCCTTCTCTAGGTGTACTGCGTAGGCTAAAATCGCGATCAAAGATGCGATCGAGATATTCTGGTAGATACTGTATTCGAGCAGCTAGGGCGATTACTTCTTCCTGGGAAGTTTCCCTAAAAAATCATATTTTTTTAGCGATCTTTGTATGAAACACAAAAGAGGATTCTTCTTTATTGACTAATTATCATGACTAAAACTGAAAAAGTAAACTTTGTACTCGAAACCTTAGATGCTTTATATCCTGAAATTCCGGTTCCTTTAGACCACAAAGACGCCTATACTTTATTGATTGCGGTATTACTATCTGCACAATGTACAGATGAACGCGTCAATAAAATAACGCCTATCCTATTTGCAAAGGCAGATAATCCCTACGATATGGTAAAATTGACGGTAGAGGAAATTCAAGATATTATTCGCCCATGTGGGCTATCTCCGATGAAGAGTAAGGGCATTTATGGACTGTCTAAAATCTTAATTGAGGAACACAATGGAGAAGTACCTGCTGATATGGAGGCTTTGGAGCGATTACCCGCAGTGGGGCATAAAACAGCTTCAGTTGTGATGGCGCAGGCATTTGATATTCCAGCTTTTCCCGTAGATACTCATATTCACCGCTTGTTGTATCGTTGGGGGTTCTCCAATGGGAAAAGTGTACAACAAACAGAAAAAGACGCCAAGCGCTTATTTCCCAAAGAACATTGGAACAAGTTACACCTGCAACTGGTTTGGTATGGCCGACAGTACTCTCCTGCTCGTGCATGGAAATTAGAACTTGATATTATTACCAGTGTGATTGGACGTAAAACAGTACTCAACGAATACTATAAAAAACAAGAAAAAAAAGCATCGAAATAATCGATGCTTTTTTTTTAATTTACTTTTGATTTTTTCAGATTCGATTCCACAAATTCACTGAAAGCCAGTTCAGACCAAAATTTAGAATACGCCAGTAGCTTTTCAATTAATTCGGGTTGTGGTAACTTCGCATCTGTTACGTTTAAAAGAGTTTTGTAGTTTTTCTTCATAAAAGATCTGTTATATTCCTCTTTTATAACGAGTCAAATGCAACATTATTATACACTTAATGATATTTGTTTTTTGTCGAGCATTCTTCTCAAGTTAATAATAGCATAACGCATTCTACCCAAAGCGGTATTAATACTAACATCGGTTGCTTCTGCTATTTCCTTAAAGCTCAAATCTTGATATAAACGCATGCGAATAACTTCCTGCTGATCTTGCGGCAATTCGAGTATCAATTGTTGTAAATCTTCTGTAATTTGATTTTGGATCAACAGTTCTTCTACGGTTTCGCTATCGTCTTTTAAAAAACTAAAAAAGGGGGTCTGTTCCGTATCATTGTGGATAACCGTGCGTTTTTCACGTCGATAGTGATCCATGATTAAATTGTGTGCAATACGCATCACCCACGAAATAAATTTACCTTCTTCGTTATATTTTCCTGTTTTAAGGGTGTTGATTACTTTGATAAAGGTATCTTGAAAGATGTCATTAGTTAATTCAACATCGTCCAATTTACTAAAAATAAATCCGAAAATTTTGGCTTGATGCCTTTTAATTAAAACTTCAAGTGCGTTTTCATTGCCCCTTCTATAATGCTGTACGAGGGTAGCATCTGGTAATTGACTTAATTCCATAACAAAATTCTTTTTTTAGCTATTCTATTGTGATCTAAAAAGTACTTTTGTTATATAGGCAATTGATTTTTATGTATTGAGTGTTACAAATATATACAAAAATATTTGTTAAAAACAAGAATATAAAAAAAATGTTAAACAATATATTTATTTTTTGGAACCCTAAAGCTTTTCAAAAACGAAGATAAAAGCGTATTTTTGTCTACTAAACACCAAAATATCGTATGTCTAAAATCGATTTTTCTAAACTAGATCCCAAGAAAAACATTATCATTAAAGGAGCACATCTACATAATCTAAAACACATCGATGTTGTGATTCCCAGAAATCAGATGGTTGTCGTAACAGGACTTTCTGGTTCTGGAAAATCTTCTTTGGCTTTTGATACGCTATATGCAGAAGGACAACGTCGTTATGTGGAGAGTCTCTCGTCCTATGCACGTCAATTCTTAGGTCGAATTGACAAGCCTAAAGTAGAATATATCAAGGGAATTGCACCTGCGATCGCGATTGAACAAAAGGTAAATACAACCAATGCTCGATCCACTGTAGGAACTTCAACGGAGATTTACGATTACATCAAATTGCTCTTTGCGCGAATTGGTCATACCTACTCTCCTCTATCGGGACAGGAAGTTAAGAAAGATACGGTGACCGATGTGACTTCCCTAATCAAAACTTTTTATTTAGATAGTAAGTGGCTGTTGCTAGCGCCTTTACTTTTTGATGAAGATCGAACATTATCAGAACACTTAGCGGTTTTGCTCAAACAAGGATATGCGCGTTTATGGGTAAAAGGTGAAATGGTTCGTTTAGACGAATTTTTAAGTTTAGAACCCGAACTCATCAATCAGTTTCCGTTGGATGAGGTAGTACTCATTATTGACCGTATTGTGGTTAAAGACACGGATGAATTCTACAATCGATTAAGTGATGCAGTAGAAACAGCCTTTTTTGAAGGAAAAGGTACTTGTTTTGTTCGCGCTTTAGACGGAGATAAACGCTATGAATTCAGCAATCGATTTGAACTCGATGGACTTTCATTCTTAGAACCCAATATTCACTTATTTAGCTTTAACAATCCGTATGGAGCCTGTCCTACTTGTGATGGATATGGCAATGTCATTGGCATTGATGAAGAATTGGTATTTCCCAATACGGGACTTTCTGTTTATGAAAATGCCGTTTTTCCATGGCGTGGAGAATCTATGGGATGGTACCGCGATCAACTCGTTCAACATGCTTATAAGTTTGACTTCCCTATTCACCGACCTATTTTTCAACTAACAGCCGAAGAAAAAGCACTAATTTGGGAAGGAAATGAGTTTTTTACAGGATTAGATGCCTTTTTTCAAGAGCTAGAAGAAAAGAATTACAAAATTCAAAATCGCGTCTTACTATCGAGATATAGAGGAAAAACAAAATGTCCTACGTGTAAGGGAAAACGCTTGAGAAAAGAAGCAGATTACGTCAAAATAGGTGGAAAAACCGTTTCAGATTTGGTTGATATGCCAATCGAAAAATTATTGATCTTCTTCCAAGAACTCAAACTCACGGATTATGAACAACAAGTAGCCAAACGCTTGTTAATCGAAATAAACAATCGATTGGGCTTTTTATTGAACGTAGGATTATCCTACCTAACCCTGAATCGAAATTCATCGACCTTATCAGGTGGAGAATCACAGCGTATTAACTTGGCGACTTCGTTGGGTAGTAGTTTAGTTGGATCCATGTATATTCTCGATGAACCTAGTATCGGATTGCACCCTAAAGATGGTGAAAAATTAATTCACGTTTTAAAACAACTGCAAGCGTTAGGTAATACCGTTATCATTGTAGAACACGATGAGGAAATCATGCAGGCAGCAGATCAAATTATTGATATTGGTCCGGAAGCAGGTACTTTTGGCGGTGAATTAGTGGCCCAAGGAACGCTAGCGGAAATTTTAAAATCCGATTCCTTAACGGCGCAATACCTCAATGGAACAAGAGCGATTGAAGTACCTAAGAAAAGAAGAACATACAAACACTATATTGATATTATTGGCGCAAGGGAACACAATTTAAAAAATATTGATGTTCGCTTTCCCTTAGACTGTTTAACAGTTATTACGGGTGTGTCTGGAAGCGGAAAAAGTACACTTGTTAAGCGTATTTTATTTCCTGCTTTACAAAAGAAATTAACAGGACTAAGCGATAAACCAGGACAATTTACAGCATTAGAGGGGAAATTTGATCACATCAAGCAAATTGAGTATGTTGATCAGAACCCTATTGGTCGAAGTTCACGTTCAAATCCAGTGACCTATATCAAGGCCTATGATGAAATTCGAGACCTCTATGCCAAGCAAAATACATCCAAATTAAGAGGCTATCAACCGAAGCATTTTTCATTTAACGTCGATGGTGGTCGATGTGAGGTGTGTAAAGGCGAAGGAAGTGTAACCGTGGAAATGCAATTCATGGCGGATGTTCACCTCGAATGTGAAGCTTGTCATGGAAAACGCTTTAAAAAAGAAGTACTTGAAGTGAATTTTGAAGGCAAAAACATTGATGATATTCTTCGCATGACTATAGACGATGCTTTGGCTTTCTTCAAGCAATACAATCAAACGAAAATCGCAACGCGTTTGCAGCCCCTACAGGATGTGGGACTGGGATATGTTCAATTGGGACAATCCTCTTCTACCCTTTCTGGAGGAGAAGCACAACGCATCAAACTGGCTTCTTTCCTATTAGCGGGATCAACCCGTGAAAAAGTACTCTTTGTCTTTGATGAACCAACAACGGGCTTGCACTTTCACGACATCAATAAATTGCTTACCGCATTCAATGCGCTTATCGATAAAGGACATTCCATCATCGTCATTGAACACAATTTAGATCTGATTAAATGCGCGGATTATATTGTGGATATCGGTCCAGAAGGTGGTGAAAAAGGCGGTGAATTGATCGCTTTTGGAACACCAGAAGAAATTGTAAAAATTAAAGCCTCAAGTACAGGACAGTTTTTAAAAAATAAATTGAAATAAAAAAAGAAGTTTCTTTTTGGTGAATGGTGAGTGGTGAATGGTGAGTGGTGAATGGTGAGTGGTGAATGGTGAGTGGTGAAGAGTAGAAATGGGAGAAGGGAAATGGGAAATGGGAACAAATTACCAATAAAAAAAGCTTGAGGATTACCTCAAGCTTTTCTTTTCTGTTAACCGTTAACTGCTAACCGAAAGCCATCATCTATCACCACTCAAAACAATATCTTCTGGTATCGCTTGAAATAAATTACACGAAAGTACATGACTAAGTCTGATCAAGGTATCTAGTGTAAAATTTTCTTTTCCTTTTACCCATTTACTCACCTGTTGAGGTGTAACAGCCATTTTTTCTGCTAGATCTTTTTGTTTCCATCCTAACACAGCTAAACGACTGAGTATATGCAAAGCAATTTTCTGAGAAACCCGATGCAATTCTCTGTTTGCCACACGTGCTTTGGCACGATCTAGTGTATTTGTCTCTTCTGATGAAGCAAGTGCTATAAATTTTTCTTTATTTAACATTTTTTATTCGTTTAAGAATTCAAAAAAAGAATCTTCATCTATGATATTTCCTCCACTTAAATAGGCATATGCTCTATTTAATTTATTTAGTTCTTCAGTTGTATGTTTACGTTCTTGCATCAAATGCTGTAAGGACAACTTTATTGCTCCCCCCGTAATAACAAACGTATTTGTATCAATTTTAATGGCATATATTCTCAAACAATCTTCCCTTCCTTTTTGCAAGGAAAGCACTCGAGCGTGATATTCCCTATTGTAGAGTGGTTTAAAAAAGTGCGATAAACGACTCTCTTTGGTCGATGCAATCGCTACTAAAGTATCGTCAATTATTTCTACATCAGAACGTATATTCATTGCCATTTCTTCTAAGCTAACCTCCCTTGGAATATCTTTTTCATTCTGCTTTAAAAAGGTAAACAAATAGTCCATATCAGTCCACAACTCCATCAATCGATCATATTCATTATATTCCTCGCCCTCGTAATGAAAGGCCCATAATTTGTCTTCAAAGATACTAACAATTTTCATAAAATCAACCTGTAAGTTGATTTACTACTATACCATTCAATAGCAATAGCCATTCTATATCGCTTATTTCTCATTTGTTTTCTCATTTGTTTTTTCATTTGATAAATCTGAACAAAAATGATTCCAAAATGAGAAACCGTAATGCAGCGTAGGGTTCATCGATCACCAAAACAAAATATAAACTAGCTGAAATGAGTAAGTGAAATTTCCTAACCTAGAAGAAACATACCATAAACAAAAAAGCTTGAGGATTACCTCAAGCTTTTTTATTGTTTTCTATTTACTAAACCGTTAACCATGCAACACACTCACCAAGCGTTCCGTCAAGCGTTTACGTCCAAAATATTGTAAGCCCATGGCGTGTACTTTGAGTTGGTTATTTTGATATTGTTCAAAATACTGCATTAAAATTTCGCAGATCTTATCTTTTTCACTGTATAGTGCATTGCGTCCTACATTGGTTTGCTGGATGATTTCGAAGAAATCAGATTCTTCTGGTCCGATTGCTAAAATAGGGCGTTCCGCCGCCATATATTCAAAGAGTTTTCCAGGAATAATGGCTTTCGTATCATCGGAATCTATCTCAACCAACAGCAACACCTGAGAAGCACGCATTTGTCGCAAAGCCTCTTCGTTATCGACATAACCTCTATTATCCGTACAGTCCAACAGTTTAAATTCTGCTAGTGTATGGAGAATTTCATCACTGATCTTTCCGATTAATTTAAGCTCAAAAGCAGCTTTAAACGCTTTGTTTTCTCTTCTTAACTCACTAATAGCTTTCCATAATACGCGTGGATTTCGATTAGACAAAAAAGAACCAATATGCGCCAATGTAAATTTCTCGTCTAGTGATACCTTACCAAAATTGCTAATGTCATATCCATTGGTGATAATTGCAATGGGTTTTGTTGTTTTGGTTTCAAATTCTTTACGTGTAGTTTTACTCGTAACAATTAATTGATCAGCTGTAGTAAGCACCTCTTTTTCTAAAGCTAAATGCTTTTCTTTTGCTTTATGCGATAGTTTAAGCTCTTTATGATAACCTATTGTAGTCCAAGGATCTCTGAAATCAGCTACCCATTTAATTGCTCTTTTTTTCTTCAACCCCAACCCGATCAAATGAATACTATGCGGAGGGCCTGTTGTGATGATCGTATCAATATCAGGATGTTGTGCTAAGTAGGTATTAAGGTACGCTATAGAGGGGTTTACCCAGCCTACACGTGCATCGGGAATAAACATATTTCCGCGAATCCACAACAGTAATTTATCCCATTTCGTTTGATTTCGAACTTGTGGAATCATGCCAGAACTCATCGTTTGCGCACGTTGTCCCATTAACTTCTTCGCTAGCGAATACGGTTCTTTAATTGGATGCCGCAAGATAGTCACGGTTGGACTAACCTCCTGTTCTAATTTAGTATCAATCAAGGGATAGCTTGCACCATCGGGTACATATACAATCGGTTCTATGTCAAAATCAGGCAAATACTTGACGAATTTTAACCATCGCTGTACGCCTGGTCCTCCTGCGGGAGGCCAGTAATAACAAAGGATGAGTACTTTTTTCTTTTCTTTTTTCTTTTCCATTTCAAGCAACAATAAATCACTTTTATTTTTCTTTTCTTTTTTTCATGGTCCACCCCACTGCTCCAAGAGACACAAGTAAAATCAACAGCGAACTAGCCAAAGCAATTCGACTACCTGTTTTTATCACTTGAGGATCAAAAGTAAATTCAATGGTGTGTTTTCCTTCTGGTACAGCAATGGCACGCAAGACATAGTCTACAGCTACGATAGGCACCTCTTGCCCATCCACTTTAGCAATCCATCCCTGTGGGTAATAGATTTCAGAAAACACAGCCAATCCCTCTTGGGTATTGGTTGATTCGTATTTTAATTGATTGGCTTTATAAGAAACCAACTGAATACTAGCTAATGAATCAACGGTATAAGTATCTTTAATCGCTTGTTGAAACTCCTGTGTATTCAACACAGCTGTTGTTTTGGTGTTTACTTTACCCAAAGCTTGCATCTCTTGGTCTGCGGTTGTTACTTTTTCAACTGTTGACACAAACCAAGCATTTCCATTGGCTTCATTATTTAACATGGCTACACTACGTCCCTCTTCATCAGGTTGTATGATGTACTTTACGTTCATCATATTGAAAACCGTCATGGGATTTTGGTTCAATTGATAGTCTGCCAATTGTTGAATTCTCCTTGGTTTTGCTGCGTGATATCCCCCTAGCGAATAATGAAAATAGGACGCTTTAGCGCTATTTAATCCGCCTTGAGCATCAAATACTCTAAAGTGAGCAGGATCGTTTAAAATCTGCTTATCTGCTTGCGTAATATCAAAAGGATCCTCCATTTTTCTTGCCGAAACAAAAGAATCATCATTGACATACTTGCGGTCTACCATAACTAAATCCCCTACTAGTAACACGCCGATAATCACAAGGGCGTACATCTCTTTTAATTTGTCTTTAGCAAAAGCAAATAACACCACAGCAGCGGCCAATATTAAAAGAAAAGAGCGAATTAAATCATGGGTATACATCGCTTTTCGTTCTTCGATTAAAGCACGGATAAACCCAGGTCCAATTTCACCATAAGCATTGCGGTAATACTCGTCATTTAAGCCTGTAAAAGACAAAGTTCCCTTAATTAAAAATAGGAAGACTAATAAACCTCCCGCAATAAAACTCGTTTTCTTTAAGGCACTTAGTTGTTGTTTTTGCTCTAACTTGAAGAAGTTATACAGTCCTAGTACAGCGAGTACAGGCACACACATTTCCAAGATCACTTGAATGGAAGAAACGGCTCTAAATTTATTGTACATGGGTACAAAATTGATGAAGAAATTCGTGACAAAGGCAAAATTCTTACCCCAAGAGAGCACCAACGCCAATAAAGCACCAACGAAGAAAATATACTTTAAATTTCTCTTTTCGGTAAACATCCCCAATACAAATAAGAAAAATACCACGGCCCCAATATAAGCAGGTGCAGCTACAATAGGCTGATCTCCCCAATACGTAGGTGCTTGTGCACTCATTTCTTTGGCTTGTTGTGGGTTGGCTCCAATCGAAGTTAAATAGCGATAGATTGCATTATCTGCCTCTAATTTCTCGTTGTTGGCACCACCAGTTAAACGCGGTGAAATTAAATTTAAACTTTCAAAAATTCCATAGCTATATTCTGTAATATAGTCATAACTCATTGCATTGGAAGAGGTTTTTGACGATCCATCTGGCTCATACGTCAATTCACTAGCACTTCGCGTACTAAACTTCGTATACTCTGCTGTTGCCATAATATTTGTTGCATTCGCTCCAATGCTCAAAACAGCTGAACCAACTAAAATAGCATAAGCAATTCCCAATCCTTTCCAATCTTTTGCTTTGCAATACTGGTAGGTATAGGCAATAGCCAATACCAATAAAAACAACAACAAATAATACGTCATTTGGAAGTGATTGGCGCTAATTTCTAACGCAGCAGCAACAACAGTTAGAATCCCTCCTGCTACATATTTCTTTCGAAATACGAGTAATACCCCTGCTACAACCATGGGCATATAAGCAATTGCATGCGCTTTAGCATTGTGTCCAACCCCTAAAATGATAATTAAATAGGTGGAGAATCCGAAAGCTAAGGATCCAATAAATGCTTTTAAAGGGCGAATGCCCAAAACGAGCAGTAAGGCATAAAATCCCAAGAAATACAAAAACAAATAGTCTGCAGGACGCGGTAAAAAACGAATAGCTGTATCTAAGTGCTTCACAAAATTATACGGATATTTAGCACCTAATTGATAAGTGGGCATACCACCAAAGGCACTATTGGTCCAATAAGGCTCGGCATTAAATTCCGCTCTAAAATTGTTTTGTTCTTTTGCCATCCCCGTATATTGTACAATATCAGATTGGTATATTACCTTGTTCTGTAAAACGGGTGAAAAATAAAGTAAGGCTACGACGATAAAACCGACCAACACCAAGAGATGAGGCACATATTTTTTTACTGCATTCATGCTATAAAACTACTTTGCTGTGATTGAATTCTGTTCAATTAGCTAAAGTAAGTAATTTTAGGCTTATATGGGAGGATTTTTTTGTGAGTGGTGAATGGTGAGTGGTGAATGGTGAGTGGTGAATGGTGAGTGGTGAGTGGTGAATGGTGAGTGGTGAGTGGTGAGTGGTGAGTGGTGAGTGGTGAGTGGTGAGTGGTGAGTGGTGAGTGGTGAGTGGTGAGTGGTTAATGGTGAAGGGAAATGGGTGAAGGGAAATGGGTGAACGTCTAAAAAAGAAGAATAACAAGGACAATCTCCTTCATTCTCTTCCCCTTATGGGCCAAATAAGGTGTTTTTTTCCTTTCTTTTCAAATTAAACAACCTCAATCAATTGAATTTCAGCACTTTGATACGGTTTAATGGAGTGCTTGTAAAGGGTTTGTTTAGGGTAAGTTAATACCAACAAGGGTTTAAGGCCTTTTTACCAATGTTTCCCCTTACAAACCCCTTACAATCCCCTTACAATCCCTTTTGTAGAATAAAACTTTTTTCCACAGCCATTCCTCCTTGTATCGCTATCCTTATGATCTCCTAAAATTGAGGTAAAAATGGCTTCTGCACGCCAGTCATCTGTTTCTGATTCATCTTTCGGATATCCTTCAACTACTTGACTAGGTTTACCCTTAGAAGATGAGAACTGGTCGAAATTGAAGTTGGACGAATGGCTCTTGCGCCTAATCTAAGAAAATGTCCTGTTTTATATAAAACAAAAGAGAGTGACCTTTTGGGACACCCTCTTTTTCTATTTTACGTATTATGCATTACGCATAAAACTATTTCTTTTCAACTTCTTCGAAATCAATGTATTCGCCAACAACTTTTGTTGATCGCGGAAATTTATCTTTCCCTGTTGACGTATTCTGATTGTTAAAATCAGGTTCCTCTTGTGCTGTTCTATTTTGTTGATAAAAATCTTGCTGTTGCTGTTGAAAATTTCGTTCTACTTTTTTTGCCATTTTATAGACAAAAAGTGGAAATAAATAACGCATCGCAAATTTAAAAGCATAATAGATCACCACAATGATGACTAATGTTCTTAAAAAACTTCCAAATGATGCTATATCCATACTTTACCTTTTTTTCAAAAATAACAATTTTTTCAATCATCTAGCCTTGCTAATTCTTAAATAATTGATAAATTAACCTAGTCTTTTTCTGCCTTCCACGCTTTATAGCCTCCTGCCAACTCTATGACCTGAAATCCTGCATCTTGCATTTTTTTCGCAGCTGCGGCACTGCGTTTTCCTGATTGACAAAAGATGTAAACTGGTTGTGTTACATCTAATTTTGTGATTTTTGTATCAAAGTCATCGCCCAAAAAATTTATATTGATGGCATTAAAAATAGTACCCTCTTGATATTCCTTTGGGGTTCTCACGTCAATGAGTTGTACTTTTTTTGCGGTAACCTGCTTTTCAAATGCCACGGGATCCACCAATTCTTTCGCATTAACCTCTTGAGCATTACCCTTAAAAAAAGACAACATTACTAATGTAGCTGTTAAAATAATATTTTTCATTGTATATTTCATCTAAATATTTTTAATCAAGTGACAAATATCAGGATTACTATTCCTTATTCCTGTTACATTTGTTACAAATATACGAAAAATGGCTACCCCTCTAATTCAAAAATACAATGTACCTGGTCCGAGATACACGAGTTATCCTACGGTTCCCTATTGGGATGAAACGAGTTTTTCTCGTGATAAATGGCTAAAAAGTGTCAAAGAGACCTTTGATCAAACCAATCAAAGTGAAGGTATCAGTTTATATATTCACTTGCCGTACTGTGAGAGTCTGTGTACGTTTTGTGGATGTCACAAGCACATTACCAAGCGTCATGAAGTGGAGATTCCCTATATACAAGCGGTATTAAAAGAATGGGCCTTGTACTGTGCCTTATTAGAAGACAAGCCTCGAATCAAAGAGATACACCTAGGTGGAGGCACTCCTACTTTTTTCACTCCTAAACATTTACAAACCTTAATTGAGGGAATCTTAGCTCGTGGTGAGAAAGCAGAGCAGTATGAATTCAGTTTTGAAGGACATCCAAATAATACAACAAGAGAGCATTTGCAAACTTTATACAACCTCGGTTTTCGAAGAGTTAGCTTTGGCGTACAAGATTATAATCGCGAGATACAAAAGGCCATAAATCGTAATCAAACGTTTCACGATGTCGCTAAAGTAACTCTTTGGGCCAAGGAAATGGGGTATACCTCTATTTCACATGATATTATTTTTGGCTTGCCTTTCCAAACCATTGATCACGTTGTGGACACCATTGAAAAAACCAAATCACTATCTCCAGATCGCTTGGCTTTTTACAGCTATGCGCATGTACCTTGGATTAAAGGCAATGGGCAACGCGGGTTTAAGGATGAGGATGTACCTAAAGATGAGGAAAAGAGAAAGCTCTATGAAATAGGCAAAAACCTTTTAGAAGAAAAAGGGTATATTGAAATTGGTATGGATCACTTTGCACTTAAAACAGACAGCTTGTACAAAGCGATGAATACCAACAGTATTCACCGTAATTTCATGGGGTATACATCATCTAAAACCGATGTTATGATCGGATTAGGAGTTTCTTCAATTAGTGATAGTTGGACCGCTTTTGCTCAAAATGAGAAAAACATTGAGGCTTACTATGCTTTACTGGAAAAAAATGAAATTCCCGTAGTCAAAGGTCACATTTTAAATGAAGAAGATTTGATAATTAGAAAACATATCCTACATTTAATGTGCGATCTAAAAACAGATTTGTCCAGCGATTTGCATTTAATTGATTTCGATCCTATGTTGGAAGAACTGAAAGAAATGGAAAAGGACCAATTGATCACCATCAACGATCACGTCATTACGGTGAACAAATTGGGACGTGCTTTTGTTCGCAACATCTGTATGGCGTTGGATTTGCGTTTACAACGCAACAAACCAGACCGCGCTTTATTTTCTATGACGATTTAATTTTACTAGTATGAATAAAAAATTCGAAAAAATCACCACCTATCTTGTTCTTTTTCTGTTAGTTTACGGAATCTATCAGTTAGATATCGAACACCTTTGGTCGATACAAGTGAATTGGTTTTCATTTCTAGCCTTTTTAATTTTCTTGTGCTACTTGGTGTTTTCCCTAAAAAAAGCAGCCAAACAGCAGGATATGCAAAAATAAAAATAGTGCTAAACGCAAACAAATCTATATTCAACCTAAAATACCGATAAAAAAAGGAGCGCTCAAAAGCGCTCCTTTTTTTATCTATTTAATACCATTCCATTAAAGATATTCCTACCCCTATTGTCGTTTGATTCCAATTGTAGTCAATCAAGGACTCTCCATACCCATTGTTGATTACAAAAAAAGCCTTTAAGTTATTCTTAATGGGATACGTATAGGTAAATTCGTGAAATCCTTTGTAATGGTCATTCAAGCGCATATTATTTCGCATCATAAACGTAAACACTTGTCCATTTCGTTGATACGCAACTGTTAGCTCCCCTTTTCCATAGTATTCACTAATACTTGCATTATCATCACTTTTGTTTTTCTCTTTCAATCGCATCCAAGGTTTAACCATAAAAGTCCAATCCTTATACTCCATCCCTAGGTGAAAAACTAAGCGGTTCCAACTTCTGGAAGTAGGTTCACTCTTTCCATTCGATTGGTGATTAAACGCCAATCCAGCCATTTTGAATTTTAAATTATGCAAGGACAAATCCAATGGATAATTAAAAATCACTTCTGGCTCATAGTTCAACTCGCGAAAGGGCCTTGAAACTTTTTCGTTATACGCTTGCCAATTCGCCGTTTGCGTAAAAGCCAACCAGATATCCCCTTTGCCAAATAAAAGTCCCTCTACTATTTTAGTTTTAAAACTTAGCTGGAAGCGGATTTCTGTTTCATTATAATCAATGGCATCGGGTCTTCCCATATGTTCACTGTAGCTAAACGGCTGATCATTGGGACGATTAGACCAGCGAGCAGGTAATACATAAATGGGTTTATACGGAGAAATCGCAAAGGTTTTTCCCTTCGCTGCTGGATCTAAATCCCATCGTTCAGACAAGGAGTGAATTTCTTCATTGTCGAATAAATTGTCTTTTGATGGGGATTGCGCATAAGCACCACAAGAAGTGATCAGGGCTAATCCTAAAATTTGTCTAAACGTTTTCTCCTTCATATACTTTGCCTATTATTTATTTGCTTTTTACCCTTAGGCATTCCTTTAATCACGATCTAAAACAAACTACTTTGACCATCCTCATCAATATTGACATCGGGTAGATTTTCCAAATCGTAATTTATTGTTTCTTCTTCGGCTTCCTCTTCTTCTTCATAAGGCAATGATTCCAAATGGTCAATTTGCTTCACCTTATCCGCAGTGAGTTGATTACCTAAAGCTTTAATTCCCTTAATCGTTATAAACTGCTCTAAATCAATAACTAAATTTTCTTTTTGCACTCCTTTTACCTTAGCAAAAACAACCTCTACTACCGGACGATAATCGGTAGAAATCAATTCTAATTTTGAGTTTTCGTGTTCAGAAATAAAGCTATCTTCCCTATTTTCATTCTCAACCATAAAGCGTTTTACATAGTATCTCGCTTTTTCTCCATCGTAATAAATAGCAGAAACAGGTTTCGTTGGTTTCCACTTTTCCAAGACGATCATATCCTCTTCAAAATGCGTAGTCAATTCAGGAACTACTGTTTTAATCTTTCCGCTTTGGGTAATAATCATCAAGCGATCTTCTGGTTTGAATTCGCCCAAGAGCTCTCCTCTACCTTCTACGTTTAATCGTCTAACCGTATCATCATACCAGATTTTACGCGGACGCAAAGTTGAGATTCCCTTTTCTTTCAATTCGATTTTCTTGATGGCGTATTTTGTTACTAAATTTCCTTTAGCAATTCGTCCTTTTATCAATAAATCGGCAAAATCAAGATCAAATTTTAGCTTTTTCACGTTGCTCAATTGGCGCAATAAAATGGTCACGACCTCTGCTTCACCATTTGGATTTGCAGAAAAATACAACACCTGTGATCCTGTGTTTCCCTGTGTTAAATCATATACTTTATCACGGGTAATGCTCATCACATTAAAGCGCTTAATATAGGAAGGTCCTGATTTTCCATCGCGGTAAATCAAGTTATAAATGGTGCGTTTGTCATTTTTGGCAAATACATCAATGTGAATAATATCCTTACCGACAAAGCGCTTCTCTTCTACTTTAGAAATCACCATAGATCCATCGCGTAGGAAAACGATAATATCGTCAATATCCGAACAGTCGCAAACATATTCATCTTTGCGCAAGGAAGTTCCAAAGAAGCCCTCCTGTCTATTGACATACAACTTGGTATTGCGCAAGACCACTTTAGTCGCTTCAATCGTATCAAAGCTTCTCAACTCTGTTTTGCGCTCTCTTCCTTTACCGTATTTTTCTTTCAAACTAGTGAAATACTTAATAGTAAAATCAACAAGGTGTTCCAAGTTGTATTTTACTTTTTCGATATCTGCTTCTAGTGCTTCGATCAACTGATTGGCTTTATCGATGTCAAAACGAGAAATACGCTTGATTCGAATTTCTGTCAGCTTGACGATATCTTCTTGTGTAACGGCTCTTTTCAGGTTGACAACAAACGGTTTAAGTCCTTCGTCAATCGCCTTAAGAACGCCTTCCCATGTTTCTTCTTCTTCAATGGCACGGTAGATTCTATTTTCAATAAAAATGCGCTCTAACGAGAGAAAATGCCATCTTTCTTCCAGCTCTTGTAGTTCAATTTCCAGCTCTTGTCTCAGCAAGTCAACCGTTTGATGTGTTGAACGTCTCAGCATCTCAGAAACGCCGATGAAGAGTGGCTTATTATCTTGAATAATACACGCCAAAGGCGCAATTGACGTTTCACAAGCAGTAAATGCATAGAGGGCGTCAATCGTTTTATCTGGCGATGTTCCTGGTGGTAGGTGAATTAAAATTTCAACACTAGCCGCGGTATTATCTTCAATTTTTCTAATTTTCAGTTTTCCTTTTTCATTGGCTTTTAAGATACTATCGATCAAAGAAGTCGTAGTTGTTGAAAAAGGAATTTGCGTAATAACCAATGTATTCTTATCCATCTGAGATATGCGCGCACGTACACGTACACGTCCACCTCTCAACCCATCGTTATAAGCAGATACATCAGCAATTCCCTCTGTAGGAAAATCAGGATATAAGGTAAAAGGTTTTCCTTTTAATATTTTGACTGAAGCGTCGATTAATTCAATAAAGTTATGGGGTAATACTTTGGTTGAAAGTCCCACTGCAATACCTTCAGCTCCTTGTGCTAGGAGCAAGGGAAACTTTACAGGTAGATTAATTGGTTCATTTCGACGTCCATCATAGGAAGATTGCCACTCGGTAATTTTGGGAGAATACAAGACTTCGAGTGCGAATTTACTCAAACGCGCTTCAATATAACGCGAAGCTGCAGCCCCATCCCCTGTTAGGATGTTTCCCCAGTTACCTTGCATATCGATCAACAACTCTTTTTGTCCCAGCTGTACCATAGCATCTCCGATACTCGCATCTCCATGTGGGTGATACTGCATCGTATGCCCTACAACATTCGCAACTTTATTGTATCGACCGTCATCCAATTCTTTCATTGAGTGCATAATACGGCGTTGCACAGGTTTAAACCCATCCTCAATCGCCGGCACAGCACGTTCTAAAATTACGTACGAAGCATAGTCCAAGAACCACTCTTTGTACATGCCTGTAACTTTGGTAATCGTCTCTTTTTCTTCCTCTTCTTGTAATTCCGTATGATCTTCTACAAACTCCCCGTTTTCAAGGTTATTTGATTGGATATCATCGTTCAAATTATCGTCATTCAAATTATCTTCAGTGCTCATAGTCTATTCTTCTACAACATCAAGTTCAACTTTCAAATTATCAATGATAAATTCCTGTCTATCTGGGGTATTTTTACCCATATAAAACTCCAACATTTTTTCGATGGACATGGCTTTATCTAACATTACTGGATCTAAGCGGATGCTCTCTCCGATAAAGTGTTGAAATTCATCAGGAGAAATTTCCCCTAATCCTTTGAATCGCGTGATTTCAGGTTTTGGTTTCAGCTTTTCAATGGCTGTAACTCGTTCTTCCTCGCTATAGCAATAGATGGTTTCTTTTTTATTTCTTACACGAAACAAAGGTGTTTGTAGGATATACAAATGGCCTTCTTTGATTAATTCAGGGAAAAATTGCAAAAAAAACGTAATCAACAACAAGCGAATGTGCATTCCATCGACATCGGCATCGGTAGCGATAACGATATTGTTGTAGCGCAAGCTTTCGAAATCCTCTTCAATATCCAGTGCAGCTTGAAGCAAGTTAAATTCTTCATTTTCGTACACAATCTTTTTGGTCATCCCGTAGGAATTCAGTGGTTTACCACGCAAACTAAATACGGCTTGTGTGTTGACATCTCTAGATTTTGTAATCGATCCCGATGCCGAATCCCCTTCTGTAATAAACAGCGTACTCTCTAGGTATCGTGGGTTTTTGATATCGGTAAAATGCACGCGACAATCGCGCAGTTTACGGTTGTGTAAGCTCGCTTTTTTTGCGCGTTCTTTGGCTATTTTTCGAATACCAGATAATTCTTTGCGTTCGCGTTCGGCTTGCAAGATCTTGCGCAATAAAGCATCGGCAATTTCTGGATTCTTATGTAAATAGTTATCTAACTGTGTTTTAACAAAGTCATTCACAAACGTACGCACCGTTGGCAAATCAGGTCCCATATCGGTTGATCCCAATTTGGTTTTGGTTTGGGATTCAAATACAGGCTCTTCCACCTTGACAGAAATTGCCGCTACGATAGACTTACGAATATCAGACGCCTCAAAGTTTTTGTTGTAGAATTCCTTTAATGTACGCACTACAGCTTCTCTAAATGCGCCTAGATGCGTTCCACCTTGTGTAGTATTTTGTCCATTGACAAACGAATAGTACTCTTCGGAATACTGACTTTTACTATGTGTAATAGCCACTTCAATATCATCACCCGTCAAGTGAATGATTGGGTACACTTGATCTTCTGCGTTAATATTTTCGTTTAGTAAGTCTTTTAATCCATTCTCTGAAAAGAACTTCTCACCATTGAAGATGATCGTCAGTCCTTTGTTCAGGTAACAATAGTTTTTGAGCATGCGCTCAATATACTCCTTGCGGTACTTGTAATTTTTAAAGATTTTCTCATCCGCAATAAAGGATACTTTTGTTCCCTTGCGTTTGGTTGTTTCGACAAGTTCTTCTTCGCTCACCAAGTCCCCTGCTGAGAAATCAGCGGCTTTTTGTTGATTATCACGAACAGAAACCACGCGGAAATAAGTCGACAGTGCATTTACTGCTTTTGTACCTACACCATTCAGACCAACTGATTTTTTAAATGCTTTTGAGTCATACTTTCCTCCTGTGTTCATTTTCGATACCACATCGATCACCTTTCCCAGTGGAATACCGCGTCCAAAGTCACGAACCGTTACCATCTTGTCTTTTAAGGTAACTTCAATAGTTTTTCCTGTGCCCATCACAAACTCATCAATACTATTGTCAATTACCTCCTTAATCAGGATATAAATCCCATCATCAGGAGACGATCCATCACCAAGCTTACCGATATACATACCCGGACGCATACGGATATGTTCTTTCCAATCTAAAGAACGAATATTGTCTTCAGTATACTGATTTTGATTTTGCATATAAATTGTTGGAATTTGTGCTAAAATACTACTATTTAAGGTAAAATAAAAATGATAAAAATTTGTAAATACCGTTTTTTTGCATGTTAAACTTTCTATTCTTCCGTCTTTTTGATGGCATTTTTGTCAATTTCTAAAGAAAACTGACCTGGTCTGATTCGCTCGCCAAACAACAAAGCATAATTTTTGGTAAATTCTGCTCCAAAATACAAAATCATAGCCGAATAGTAGACCCACATTAACATTACTATAATAGATCCTGCGGCCCCGTATAAGGAAGACGTTGCTGTTGTACCTAGATAGACACCAATACCAAATTTACCAATCATAAATAAGACTGCGGTAAAGGCAGCACCAACAAAGGCATCTTTCAAGCGAATGATTCCGTTTGGCAGTGTTTTGAAGATGGTTGTAAAAAGTAACGTAATGATAACAAACACAATCGCATTGTTTAATACCTTAACGAGATAGATGGTAGATTCTGCAAAAAACTCAGCGAGATAGTCGTATAAAATACTCGCCAGCGAATTAATTAATAGACTGACTAACAACAAGAAGCCTACAGAGGCGATCATAGCAAACGAAAGCAATCGATTTTTCACCAGACGGATAATACTCTTCTCGGGTTTGGCGATAAATCCCCAAATATAGTTGATGGAACTTTGTATTTCTGCAAATACACCTGAGGCACTAAACAACAACATGGCCACACCAATAATCGTTGGCAAAACTCCAGAGCGATTTAGCGTTACGTTATTCATTGCATTTTGTACTTCTTGGGCGGTATTAGGTCCTACTAGCTCAGCGATCTGTTCATAGAAAAAAGAAGCCACGTCTTTTTCTTCGAGAAAAAAACCTGAAGCGGAAATAATTAAAATGATTAAAGGTGGCAGTGCAAAAATGGTGTAATAGGACAAGGCTGCGCTAAATTTAGTAGCGCGATCGTCTAGGAAGTCCATGACCGACTTTTTAAACAACTCGCCAATTTTTTTAAACGGTATATTTTGAATCATACTTATTTATAATGCCTAAATATGCCTTGATCGTGCAAGGTCCACAAGGCTGCTTTTTGATTAATTTGCTTCAATCCTTGGTTTACCCAAGTATTACAGGTATAAAACAAGCTGTAGCTTCCTCGCGCTTGATAGAATGCATCATAAGCTCCATACCCCTCTACTTCAATGCGTTGGTATTTGTTTTCGCTTTTTTCAAAACTAGCATCAATATACTGAACCAGCGCTTGATATTCTTTTGGAGTCAAAGTCAACGGAACAACATCTTCGTCTTCTACTATTTGCGTATAGGCTGAGACATGCATCGCTGATTCTCCAATGCCCGAAAGTGCGGTCAAAGCCGTAGAAACGCTCAGATCACTCCATGTAGGCGTATCAATATAAAACCCGCGATCTCCCCAACCAAATGCCAACCATCGAATAGCCTTTGAAGGCACTGCAATTCGCGTATGCCAATCCAATACCTCCGTCGTAACAGGCACTACAAAATCTGTGTGTACTCCATTGGTAGACAGATAAACAACAATTTTTTCTGTTGTGTCCTGCTCTTTTTCCTGCTCTTCTAGGGAATAACCTGTTGACGGCACCAAAGACAAGGCGTAAAAACCTCCGACATAAACTGCAACAAAAATAAGTAAACCTAACACAAGCACCTTTAAAAAACGTGCGAATTTTTGTAGCATATTTTAAAAAATAAAATCATTTAACCCTTAAATATACAAAAAAAGAGAGGCTCATAGAACCTCTCTTTTTTAAAATTTAATTTCTTATTTTTTTATACGTTAAAACGGAAGTGCATCACATCTCCATCTTTTACGATATATTCTTTTCCTTCTACTCTAAGCTTTCCAGCTTCTTTCACTTTTGCTTCTGAACCAAAAGCTACATAGTCATCATACGCAATAACTTCTGCGCGAATGAATCCCTTTTCGAAATCGGTATGGATCACTCCTGCTGCTTGCGGTGCTGTATCTCCTACGTTAATCGTCCACGCTCTTACTTCTTTTACTCCTGCTGTAAAATACGTTTGTAATTTCAACAATTTATAAGCTGAACGGATTAGTTTTGATGATCCAGGCTCTTCAAGACCTAAGTCTTCCAAGAACATCTGGCGCTCTTCAAATGTTTCAAGTTCAGTGATATCAGCTTCGGTTCCAACAGCCAATACAATTACCTCTGCATTTTCATCTTTCACCAATTCTCTTACTTGCTCTACATAGGCATTTCCATTTACTGCTGCTCCTTCATCTACATTACATACATACAATACAGGTTTAGTTGTAATCAATTGGAATGCTTCCAACAACTCTTCTTCGTCTTGGTTTTTAGCTTCTACCACACGAGCTGATTTTCCCTCTAGCAAAGTCTCTCTAATACGATCTAATAAATCCGCCTCTACTTGCGCTTCTTTATTTCCTGTTTTAGCTGCTTTTTTTACTTTTTCTAAGCGTTTTTCAACGGTTTCTAAGTCTTTCAACTGCAACTCAATATCAATGGTTTCTTTGTCGCGAATTGGATTTACTTTTCCATCAACGTGAACGATATTGTCGTTATCAAAACAACGCAAAACATGGATAATCGCATTACACTCGCGGATATTTCCAAGGAATTGATTTCCTAACCCTTCTCCTTTACTTGCTCCTTTCACCAATCCAGCGATATCTACGATCTCAACTGTTGCGGGCAAAACGCGTTCTGGATTCACCAATTCTTCTAATTTTAATAAACGAGGGTCTGGCACGTTTACAACCCCTACATTGGGCTCAATTGTACAGAATGGGAAGTTAGCACTTTGCGCTTTAGCGTTTGATAAACAATTGAATAGTGTTGATTTTCCAACATTAGGCAATCCTACAATACCTGCTTTCATATTTTTAGTAACTTATTGTCTTTTTAAACTGGTTGCAAATATATTCATTTTTTTACAGAAACCCTCTTTTTTTCGTTGTTTGGCTTTTTTGTTCTTTGCTCTTTGTTCTTTATCTCACCTAGTTTATATTTGTTTTGGTGTTCGATGAATCTACGCTACGCTTCGATTTGCTCTTTGTTCTTTGTTCATTGTTGTTTGCTCTTTGCTCTCTCACCAAAACCACAGCCATCTCACCTCTCACTCACCTCTCACCTCTCACCTCTCACAACTCACCTCTCACAACTCACCTCTCACATCTCACCTCTCACCTCTCACAACTCTATTTTCAACAACACCATATCCACCAGCTGTTTTCCATTCTCAAAAATAGGTTCAGGATAATTATCAATAAAGAAGTTTTCTCGTTTATCATAGCGCACAAATCCATTGCGTTCATAAAATCGAATTTGGGCATCACCTGTATCAGCTGTTCCAACAATCAGAGCAGTAAAGCCTTGTTCCATGGCCATTTGTTTTATTTCATGAATCAAAAACCCCCCTAGTCTTTTATTTTGATAGGCTACACTTACTGCAATATTCTTAATTTCCATCGTTTTTTGTCCATGGGCATACAAACAGAACACGGCAATTTCTTCTCCTCCATTCCAAACACTGTATACAGCACTATCATATAGGTATTTCTCAATTGCCTCTACAGTTTCATCTGCTAACAGCAATAAATCCATGGGATATTGCTTATTTTCAATCTTTTTAATTTCAAGTGTATTGAATATCATAGGTTTTGAATTTAGGGTTTTCCAAAAAAAAAGCTATCGCAATGCGATAGCTTTTATGTTTTATTTTGCTTGAAACTGTTAATCTTCTTCGTCAGCAATTTCTAAGTCTTTCAATGCATCTAAAGAATCATCTGCAGGATCTACAAAATCGTCTTCATCTTCGTCATCGAAATTTTCGATACGATCGGCTAACTTAGTACTTACTTTAACTAAATAGATAGTGTCTTCTGTTCTTACTTCTACAGCTTCTACAGTTTCGTTTTTAATATTTTTAAAACGAATAATATCTGAGTCGTCATAACCATCAGGAAATTTCTCCACCAAAAGTGTCAAAATTTCGTTTGTTAATTTCGCATAATCAACAATTACTCTCTTCATTTTATATTTATTGCTTTATTTCGTTTTCAAATGTAATAGCTAAATCCTAATTAACAAATAAAATACGGATATTTTATTGAGATTTTTTTCTATTCATTAATGACCTAGAATATAGGCAAATACCAATGGAGCCACAATTGTTGCGTCTGACTCAATTACATATTTTGGTGTGTCTACATCCAATTTACCCCATGTGATTTTCTCATTTGGCACAGCACCTGAGTAAGAACCATATGAAGTTGTAGAATCAGAGATTTGACAGAAATACGCCCAGAATGGAACATCTTCCCACTCTAAATCTTGGTACATCATTGGCACGACACAAATAGGGAAATCTCCTGAGATACCTCCTGCAATTTGGAAGAAACCAACACCTTTACCACCTGAATTTGCACGGTACCACTCGGTTAAGTAGATCATGTACTCAATTCCTGATTTTACGGTATGAACGTTTAACTTTCCTTTGATTACGTTTGAAGTAAAGATATTACCACAAGTTGAATCTTCCCATCCTGGTACAACGATAGGCAAGTTTTTCTCCGCCGCTGCCACAATCCAAGAATCTTTAGGATCGATTTCGTAGTATTGCTCTAACACACCTGAATTCACTACTTGATATAAGAATTCATGTGGAAAATAGCGCTCTCCTTTTGCTTCAGCAGCATGCCATACGTCTTCTAAGTGTTTTTGTAAACGACGGAATGCTTCTTCTTCAGGAATACACGTATCTGTTACACGGTTATAGTGATTGTCTAATAATTCTCTTTCTTGTTCTGGCGTTAAGTCTCTGTAGTTCGGCACACGTTTGTAGTGTGAATGCGCTACTAAGTTCATTACGTCTTCCTCTAAGTTAGCTCCTGTACAAGAGATAAAATGAACTTTATCTTGACGGATCATTTCAGCTAATGAAATACCTAATTCTGCAGTACTCATTGCTCCTCCCATAGAGATTAACATTTTTCCACCTTCTGCTAAATGCAATTCATATCCTTTTGCAGCATCTACTAATGCAGCTGCATTAAAGTGTCTATATTGATGCTCAATAAACTGACTAATTGGTCCTTTACTCATTTTATTAATCTTTTATATTTTATTGTTTATTTATTTCTGTTGTAACCTAATATTTCTAATACTTGTTCTGCTGTTTGTTGTTCAGAGAACAATTCAGAAGCGATAATTCCATTTTCATCCTTATCAATTAAGATGTGTTTCGGCTGTGGAATTAAACAGTGGTGAATTCCACCAAATCCTCCGATTGTATCTTGGTATGCTCCTGTATTAAAGAACCCGATATACAGCGGCTTCTCTTTGTTGTACTTTGGCAAATAGATCGCGTTTAAGTTTTGTTCTGAGTTGTAATAATCATCGCTATCACACGTTAATCCCCCTAACAAAATGCGCTCATAAGCATCGTTCCAGCGATTAATTGGCAACATAATAAATCTTTTGTTAATTGCCCAAGAATCCGGTAATGTTGTAATGAATGAAGAGTCAATCATATTCCATTTCTCTCTGTCATTTTGTTGTTTTTGGTACAGAATTTCATAGATTGCTCCTCCACTTTCTCCCACGGTATAGGATCCAAATTCAGTAAAGATATTAGGCACATCTACTTCTGCTTCCTCACAAACAATTTTAATTTGATTGATGATTTCATCTACCATATACTGATAGTCAAATTCAAAAGCCAACGAGTCTTTGATTGGGAAACCACCACCAATATTCAAGCTGTCTAATGTAGGACATTCTTTTTTGAGGGTGATATACACTTTCAAACATTTCACTAGCTCATTCCAGTAATACGCCGTATCGCGGATACCAGTATTAATGAAGAAGTGAAGCATTTTCAATTCTACTTTTGGATTTTCTGCAATTTGCTTTCTGTAAAAAGGCAAAATACTCTTATATCCAATTCCCAAACGAGACGTATAGAATTCAAACTTAGGCGATTCTTCTGAAGCGATGCGGATACCGATTTTGAATTTCTTTTCAATTTGGTCTTGCAATAGCTCCAATTCTTCGTAGTTGTCGATAATTGGAATTGTTTTCTCGTGCTTGTTGTTGATCAAATTCGCAATATTATCAATGTATTGTGAACGCTTGAATCCGTTACAAATCACGAAAGTATCTTTGTTTATTTTACCTGTATCCAATAAATTCTCCACAATATTCACGTCAAATGCAGACGAAGTTTCTACGTGTATATCATTTTTGAAGGCTTCGTTTAACACATAGGAAAAATGCGAGCTTTTCGTACAATAGCAGTAGTAATAATTGCCTTTGTATTTATTTTTTTCCATTGCTTTTCTAAAGATGCCTTTAGCCTTAGCAATATTATCTGAAATCTTAGGTAAATAAGTAAATTTTAAAGGAGTACCGTATTTTTCAACTAGCCCCATTAAATCAATATTGTGAAATTGAAGATTGTCCTTATTTAATTTAAACTCCTCTTGAGGGAAATAAAAAGTTTGATTGATTAAATCAACGTATTTTGTGTTCATTTGAAAAGTCAATTTTAAAAGTTATTAATTTTTTTTAATCTAAACGGTGATGAAACCGCTTTTCAAACTCTAATATTGGCAAATACAATGGGTAGCTTATGTCGAAAACGAAATGAGTTCAAAGCTTCCTTTGAATATTTAATAATCGTATATACAAAATTTGCCTTTTGTTTTCTTACAAAACGCCTGATGTTTCTTCGAGATGAAACACATAATCTAATATATAAAACATCTATTTTCACGAGGGCAAATGTAACAAAATATTAAATCCAAATAATAAAAAGATTCGTAAATTCATGACTATTTTAAATAATCTTCAAACCCTTTCGTTATCAACTCTTTAGTAACCTCCACATCATAAGAAGCAACCCCTATTTTTGACAATAAAACCATTCGAATCTCACCGGCTCTATTTTTCTTATCAAACTTTAGCCAGGTTAGGATTTCTTCTACCTCTGAGTTGGAGAATATTTGTTTTCCATAAATATACTGAATTGATTCTTTTATTCCTTGATAAATTGTTTGATTTAACCCCAAAATAACAGTTGAAATATAAGATTCAATGACCATTCCGATTGCGATGGCTTCCCCATGTAACATACGCTCTTTATTTGGATTTGTCAAATAGTAGCTTTCAACAGCATGTCCGACGCTATGTCCGAAGTTCAATATCTTGCGTAATCCTTGTTCTTGTGGATCTTCCTGTACGATTTGGCTTTTGATGGATACGGCGTGATAGATAAGCGTTTCGATATCTCCAAAATCCACTTGCGCGATATCTTTTAAGTGATTGAAATAGCTTTCATCGTAGATCAATCCGTGTTTCAACATTTCCGCATAACCTGATTTGAGTTCTCGAGGCTCTAGTGTTTCTAGGTATTGTGCATCAACAACCACCATTTTGGGCATCGCAAAAGATCCAATGCAGTTTTTAGCAGCGTCTAGGTCAACACCTGTTTTTCCACCAATAGAAGCATCTACCATAGCTAATAAGGTAGTAGGGACAATAAAACAATCAATACCCCTCATGTAAACAGAAGCCACAAATCCTCCTAAATCAGAGACTACGCCTCCACCTACAGTAATTACAGCGCTATACCTGTCTAGTCCTAACTCGAGCATGGCTGCCCATACGCCTTCGCATGTTGTCAGGTTTTTGGCTGTTTCTCCAGGTTCAATTTCAACAATCTCAAAGGGAACTGTGGTGGGTAAGTGAGCTAAAAAATGAGGCAAACAAAGTTCATTACACGTTGAATCGGTTAGAATCAGCAGCTTACTGTACTGTTTTTCATTGATATACGCTCCTAAGCTAGCATACCCTTCTACGCCAAAATAAATAGGATAATCCGGTGTTTCTACTTTTATCATTTACTTTCAATTTCCACACAAAGTAAAGGAGAAAAAATTGAATTAAAAGTAAAAGAGTCAGTATATTTGCCTAACATTTATTATTACTAAATAATGAAAAACTTATTTAACAATACAGAAGTAGCCTTCGCACTTAAGAATAATAAAGAGTTGAAGAGAGCTCATTTTTTATTCAAAATGATTAGCAAACCCGTTCTTGTAAAAATGGGATCATCCTTAGCTAATTTTGCCATCAAAACCCATTTACCTGTAACAGGATTAATTCGGTCTACGGTTTTCGACCACTTTTGTGGTGGAATCAACGAAGAGGATTGTTTAAGTGTGGTGGACAAGATGTACAAACAAGGTGGTGTTGCCTCAGTGTTGGACTATTCTGTAGAGGGAAAAGAGACGGAAGAGCAGTTTGATGCCGCTTTAAACATGACAATCAAAACAATTGAATTAGCAAAAGGAAGACCTGATGCCATTCCATTTGCGGTTTTTAAACCAACTGGATTTGGGCGTTTTGATATGTTTGTCAAAAAAGGAGAAGGGAAACCTTTTACGGCTGAAGAAGAAAAAGAATGGGAACGCATTGTGTACCGTTTTAACATGGCGTGTAAATTTGCCTATGATCACGATGTATTGTTGTTGATTGACGCTGAACACAGCTGGATGCAAGATGCAGCAGATGCGATTGTATTGGATATGATGCGCAAATACAACAAAGAAAAAGCGTTGATTTACAATACAGCTCAGCTATATCGTTGGGATCGTTTGCAGTTCTTAAAAGACTTACACGTGATTGCAAAAGCAGAAGGTTTTCACATTGGTATGAAAGTAGTACGCGGGGCCTACATGGAAATTGAAAGAGAACGCGCTGCTCAAAAAGGGTATAAATCACCCATTTGCGTAGACAAAGCAGCCACAGACATCAATTATGACGCAGCTGTAACCTTTATGTTGGAAAACATGGATTGCATGGCGTTATTCGCTGGTACACACAATGAAAACAGTTCAAAATTAGTGATGGAACTAATGGAAAAACACCAGATTGCTCATCACGATAAACGACTTTTCTTTGGTCAATTGTACGGTATGAGTGATAACATTAGTTTCAACTTGGCTAAAGCAAACTACAACGTTGCAAAATACCTTCCATTTGGACCTGTTCGCGACGTAATTCCTTACTTAATTCGCCGTGCACAAGAGAATACCTCTGTAAAAGGGCAAACAAACCGCGAGTTAGATTTAATTGAAACCGAAATGAAGAGACGCAAAATATAAGGGTGTCTTTTGATCATATCAAGGCGTATTTCTATGGAAATACGCCTTTTTTCATTCTATTACTTTACTTTTTTGATAACAATGGCATTGCGCAATTGACGCTGCCCCAAGTGATCTTCTTTTCGATTATCCGAAGGATAATTGAGTACACCATGGGCATTCGGTAGCTGTTTGGCATTAGGCAACTGCTCGACATCAACCCACATCGTTGTTGATCCACCTCCATCTAGGTTTAAAGCATCTTCTACAGGAAAATAGTGCTGAAGAAACAGGGTCAACTCTTTTGCACTCATCCCTGCAGCAACTGTACTTCGCCCATCCACTGCAACGAGCAAAATATGGGTAGAGGTTAAAGCAAGGGCAGTGCGAGGATGACGAACGCCTTGATGTCGTTCTGGATCCTCATAATGCAAACGCGTTAAATCGCGATCTGGCGTTTTTACAAAGGTCGCTCCAACAGGATGGCCGTTCTCAATGAGTATAGGCGAACCGGACATAATATTCGCTTCCTCTGCTTGACCATACGTTGCATTGGTTCCCCTAGCGATTCGCATTTGATCTTGACTGAAAAACAGCGCACCTTCGTGTTTCCAATAAAATTGGTTCTGTTGATCAACTTCTACGCTGTCGATCAAGGTGTTGTTAATTTTTAAATAGGCCGTGGAACTTCCTTTGGTCAGTGATTTTTCAAAGTATGTTCCGTTAACTGCAGCGATAATACTAGGATCTACAGTTACCGCTTGAGACAAACTATCTTGAGGCAAGATATCCAAAAGCGCAAGGCGAAGTTTTTGACTGTTTTTAGGCATCGCTAACACGCGAACTGTTTGATGTGCGTCATAGGGCGCATAATACTGACCGACAAAGCTATATAGCGTTAAATCCGGAGCAATTGCTTCTATTTGCCAACGGGGGTCTTCCTTTACCTTTGTTTGAAAATTCCTGTCTCCTACACTTTTACACCCTGTCAGGGACAAGGCAATAGCACACAAAAAACAAAAGGTAAAATATATAAAACGATTGTTGTACATGAAATTAAAAATAACGGTTAAACAAGTCTTCTAAATGAGGTTCAACGACATCTAGCCAACGCGCAAACCCCAAATCTGTTGGATGTACACCATCTGAAGTACCCTCGTGATCTGTTCCCAATAGGTTAGTAACATCCAAATAATGGATGTTCTTTACGCCTGCCTGAACCAGGGCCTCGTATTCTGCTTTAAATTGCTTGTTTTGAGCTGTGACACGTGCGCCAATAACGGTGTTAAAATAACCTACTTCACGTACTATAGAAGGAATCATAACAATGGGAACAGTCGGATTCTTTTCTCGATATAACTTGACAAACGTCGCTGTGCGTTGCTTGATTTCATCGACGGAACTATTCGGCACACAGTCCATAAGCAGCAAATCAACAGAAGGAATATCCGCTAACAAACGCGCAACTGCTGCCTCCATCTTGGCGCTTCCTCCAAACCCATAGTTGAGAAACGCATAGCCATACTTGCGTTCCAACTGAGCGGGATATGCCATACCTGGTCTGCTAGCTGATGCGCCTTGCGTAATACTAGAGCCATACACTAAAATACGTCGGTCTACAACTGTTGTTATTCTTTCAAAAGTTGCGCCTTCTTCCACACCTATTTCCAACTGCTCTAATTCACTATATAGGGGAAAATACAAGCGATAAGTTGTGGATTCTCCTGCCATTTGATCTATAATTGTCGTTTCTGAACAAGAAGAATTTGCACTCGGAAACCCGGAACGCACATATTGATAGGTTCCATTTACATCGGCATACAAATCCAATCCTCGTCGATTGACTTCACTGAGGTAAGAAAACACCCCCGACGGTTTCACACACCACTTCGCCTTAATTTGTTTGGCATTCGTCTTAAAATCCACGTACAATCCCGCACTGTGTTGACCATTGCGCTTAACACCCAAAGGCAAATCGGTATACGCCAGCGTATCCAAGCGAACAAATGATTCGTTGACGGGATGATAGACCACTGACTTCGGGGTTTGCGCCCAAGAAAGTGCAGTGATCAAGAAAAATAATAAAACTGCTTTTTGCATGTTGTCTTGTTTTTTAAAGGTTTCTTGCAAAGCAATCTCTTTCCTGTTACCCAAGCATTACCTAGGCGTTATGAAAAGACCAAGACTTCGTTGCCCCTACCTCCTGCTCTAGAAACAGGTTCATTGTGCTTCCTTTATCAAAAAACAGGCAACTTCCCATAAAATAAAAAGGGATACGAAAACCGTATCCCTCCTCATTTTCTAGACAAAAAAGCCATTATCTCGTACAATTCGCCGACCAGATTTCACCGTCTTTTGTATAAGCGATGAACAAGGTACTCGCGTCTATTTTGATCAAATGTGCTTCATCTGAGCCAATATTAATCACGGTGTGATCGCCGTCTTTTTCAAATCGAACTCCTGTTAGGTTGGGAATGTCATCTGAAAAAATAAAATTATAATCTTTTCCCACCTTGACTACTTCCACTTTGCCGTCTTTGGCATCTATATGCGTTTCCCCTTTCGTATAGGTAATGTGCCCTTTGTACTTTCCAACAAAAAGATCGTTATCTGCAGGATCATCGTCCTTACTACAGGCTAAGGATACAAAGGCAATTAAACTAGCTACGAATAGCATTTTTACCCCCGACATCACTGTTCGCATTACGCTGGTTTGTCCAGCTGTTTTTCTGGTGTTTTTTGTTTCTTTTCTCATCATACTATGTTTTTTAAGTTACTACTAGTAGAACAAAAACCATTCTTTTGTACCACAAAAACATAAATTTTAACAAAAAAAACCCATTAATCACACGTACAGCGGTTTTTTAATTTTGATTCCCTCATTTATAGTGTAGAAAACATGTAGAAATCATCCACAGTCCCCAAAATCGAGGTAAACTGCTATGATATGCCTGTCAATTGCTGTACCTTTGTGTCTTAATATGACTAAATATGAGAGAATTTCCTTCTATTTTATTGTCTGAAGACGCGATAGCTACTGATACAGCGCTTGCTGTGATTCATTCCAATATATCTGTAGTCAATTACTTGCGCCATTCCGATGTGGGTGATGATGAATTACACCCTGATGCTTTTGCTAGTTATTGTGTGGATTACTATTACAATACAGTAAAAGAAGAAGGATTAGCTTCTTTTATCCACAAGACGAAATGGGATTTGGATCTAATTGAGATCATTCAATCGGGTTTACTGGCGATTAACGCCGTAGAGCACTTGGCTTATTTTGAAAAACAAATGCGACAAATGAAACTCTTCAGCAAAGTTAAGCTTGCTAAGTTCTTAGCAAATCCCCTTGAAAAAGGAAAGGAAATTGCGCAATTGCTAGAAGATTCCAACTTTCCGACAGAAGATTTGATCCTGTTAAATGCGAATTGGCTAAAACAACACCCAGATACACAAATTGTATCTCTTCCAACGATGCAAGCCTTACTTCTTGCCTTCTTAGAAGAAGATCAGGAAGAAGAAATATAACGTCATTGGAATAAAAAAAGCGAAACGCATGTAGATGCGTTTCGCTTTTTTTATGTTGTGCAAGTTTCATCTTAAAGATTTCATTGGATACTCAATTATTTCGTCTATACTCATCTGGCGTAGTGTGCACATATTTTTTAAAAAAGCGAGTGAAATAAGAGCTGTCTTTAAAATTGAGCCGAAAGGCTATTTCACTAGCGGATAAGTTAGTCGAAATTAACAAGCGTTTACTCTCCAATAAAATGCGATCGCGAATTAAATCTCCTGCCGACTTTCCCCTCATCTTTCTGCAAATGCTATTGAGGTAGTTGGGTGTTACGACAAGATGCTTGGCATATTCTTTTGGAAATTTGTATTCGTAAAAGTGATTTTCAATTAGTTGCTCAAACTGATCAATGATGATATTGGAATTGACACTTTCATTTCTACATTCATTTTTTCGGTCCATTTTGCGTTTGCAAATAAAAAGTATCTCCAATAAATAAATGCGAATCAAATTGACATCTTTGTGTATTTCAATTTTTAATTCATGTAAAATACTTTGGATGGCGCTTTCTACACGATTACCGGAGAAATTGTTCTCCAAGATATTGTGCGTAGTGAAGCGATTAAAGAAGGAGAGTTCTTGTAGAAACAGGTGATTGGTAATGAATTTAGTAAGAAAAACCGATTTGAAGTTAATAATATATCCTTTAATACTCTTGCTAAAATTCCAATGGTGTTGATGAAAATTACTTACGAAACAAACATCGCCTTTTTTAACTTCAAAAGCTTCTAAGTCGGCATAGTAAACACCCTCCCCTTCTGTAATGTAGATTACCTTGAGAAAATCTTGTTTACTCAGCTCTTCAATGTAAGAGCTTCCCAGCTGTATCGCTTGTTCAATTTCCATTAGTATAAAATCATACTTATTACCATAGCTATCAAACAATGCATAATGATCAAAAGGGTTATTTTTCATTTTAAAGCAATTTTTTACATAAATTTAAACAAAATATTTGTAATTATAAACAAAATAATCACAAAACACATTGCTTTTAAGTTAAACAATATAATATAGCATGATAAATATCACCCTAAAAGAGTCCAAATACAAGGCCACTGCATACAATCGACCTATAATCGACATGCAAGAAATGGCAAAATGAACTGCTATAAAAAAACAATTCAGCTGTTCAAAGAAATAGAACAGCTGAATTTTTTCTTTTTAAAATAGATTTTTAAAAAGATTTTCGTCACGACTATTGGCTAATTTTGTTGTGATTATTACATTGCGATAATGATAAATTCACTGCGTCGATTGACTTGGTGTTCCGCTTCAGAACAACGGACACCATTACTACAGTTATTGAGTAACTGGGTTTCGCCATAGCCACGTCCTGCTAAACGAGTCGCCTCAATGCCTTGCTGTTCCATCCATTGGATTGTAGCTTTGACACGACGATCGGATAAACTTAAATTATACTTGTCATTTCCTCTACTGTCTGTATGTGAGCGCACATCAATTTTCATCGTTGGATATTCGCGCATTACTTCAACAATCTTCATCAGCTCTATGGCTGCGTCTTGTCGGATGATCGCTTTATCGAAGTCAAAATAAATGGGCTGTAGTTGTAGGCGTTTAAATAGATCATCATTTACCTGTAGCGGTCTTTCTGTGCGTTCTAATCCGATATCTACCGTTTTAGTTGCAGTTTGTTCTTTGATAGTAAACGCGAGCTCTACGGTATTGTATTTTTCTTTTTCTGCTTTAATGCGGTACTTCATCCCACAAGCCAAGCCTGTAATTTGGTATTCTCCTTTGCTATTGGTGCGCAGGGTATCGCTTTTTTGATACAATGCATCAGAGAAAACAATACGCGCATCAGCTAAAATTTCATTGGTATCTAAGTCATACACTTTTCCTTGAATGGCTTGATTACACTGTTTTTCTGCCAATAGATAAATATCATCCGCTCCTTTACCTCCTGTGCGATTAGAGCTAACAAAGCCTTTTTTCTCTTTCGGATCAAAGTAGAAGGCAAAATCATCCATGCTACTGTTGATGGGTTCTCCCATATTGATCACTGGACCAAAGCTTCCGTTAGGATATAATTGTGCAACAAACACATCCATACCACCTAATCCCGGATGCCCATCAGAAGCAAAGTACAACTTATTCTCTGCAGAAATAAAAGGAAAACTCTCACGTCCTTCTGTATTGATGCCTTTGCCTAAATTTTCTACGGGACCATATCCTCCATTGGGATAAAGTGCAACGCGAAATAAATCAGACTGACCAAAGGTTCCCTTTCGATCTGAAGCGAAGTACAACCATTTTTCATCAGGCGTTAAAGCCGGATGGGCAGTATTGAAATTATCCGAATTAAACGGTAATTCCTCTACTTGTCCCCACAACCCATCCGTTTGCTTTACAGCCTTATATATCTTTAGAGAAGAATTATGTGCTTTATTTTGTTTGCTCTTTCCACTGGGTTTACTATTATTACGCGTAAAGAACATGGTTTTTCCATCGCTTGTAAAAACGGCTGTGGCATCATTTACCTCGTGGTTTTCTCCCATAGGAAGTAGTTCTGGTGTGGCTACTCCATTTTTATCAACTACTGCCGTATATAAACGCGTGTAGCGTTCATTGGTCCAGGAGTGAATTTTATTTTTGCTTTCGTGTGCCGTTTCACGTGCAGAAGTAAAGACCAGCTGATTGCCAAGTATGGCTCCTCCATAATCAGAATAGGGGCTACTGATATTGAGCAGTCGAATATCGTATCGATTGGAGTGATTGTCAATATGCGCCAAGTACTCGCGATTCTTATTATACTCTTCTACGCGTATATCTTCCTTTTCCAACAGCGCAAACTGATTCATCAATTCTTGTGCTTTTTCGTAGTTTTGAACAGCTCTAAGCGTCTGACTGTAACGATAGTAGTATTCCGAAGGCAATTGTCCAAGATTCTTATTCTCATAACTGCCCTCAAAAAGCTCGGTATACCATTTATTTGCCTCTACTAATTTGCCATTAAAATAGTACGCATCAGCTAAATTTTGTAGGATAGAACCGTTGACATAACCATTAGCGGCCATGCGTTCATAGATTTCAATTGCATTGACATAGGCCGTTCGATCGAAGCTCTTATCAGCCTGTTTTTCTTGTTTAATCTGACTGTATCCGATACTACCTATACTAAGCGTTAGGGTTAGTATTCCTATTTGTATCCATTGTTTTATCATAATAAGCGCTTTTAGAAGAACCTCGGCGCAGCAACGCGCTTGAAGCCATTAAACAAACTAAAACGCAGAAATATTTCGTGTGATCCTGAATTATAACGGGCCAACTTACTTGTTTCTGCATCATAACTATATCCGACAAAAATACTTTCTGACACTTGAAAACCAACCATCCCACTAACAGATGCATCCCAACGATAGGCTGCTCCCACAGTAAACTTATCTACAAACATAAAGTTTGCTGAAACATCAACTTGTAGAGGAGAACCTTGTTCCATTTTGATCATAGTGGCGGGTTTAAATTTTAAACTGGGATTCAGCTCAAATACATATCCTCCTGTTAAATATAAATGCATTTTTTGACGAAGGGTTTGTACATCATTGTCATCATAACGCGTTCTAGTCAGCAAATTAGGCGCGGATAATCCCACATAAGCTTTGTCTGAGTACAAGAACAATCCAGCACCAATATTTGGGGTAAATTCATTCTTTATATCCTCCTCTGCCACTGGATCTGTTGGATTGTAAATGTGTAATTTGCTGTAATTTACATCTAATAAATTGGCTGACCCTTTTAATCCAAACGCCAACTTATAGTTGTAGTTCAAATCAATAGCATAGGATAAATCAACGGATAGCGTATTGTCATCCATCACCCCTAAGTGGTCGTTGGTAAAGTTAACTCCTAAGCCTAATCCCGATTCCCCTAGCGGTGTATTCATGGAAATAGTAGCTGTTTTAGGAGCTCCTTCCAAGCCTACCCATTGGGTGCGATAAAGTCCAAAAATATTGAGTCCTTCTCTACTCCCTGCATAAGCGGGATTTATATTAGAATGGTTATACATATACTGGGTGTACTGCGGATCTTGTTGACCATACGTTTGCGTAGTACAAAACAAACCTATCCCACCAAGAACGATCATTTTTATTGTGTTTCTTACTTTCATTTTCTTGTGGTTTAATTGGTCTCTAAATGTAAATTAGCCGCTTTCTTAATCATTCGACTACCGTTAGCATCTGTGTATTCATAGGTAACGATATAGTAATAAGTTCCACTTGGTAATTTTTTCTTTTTATCCACTGTGATTTTACCATCAGAATAACCTGTAAATACATTGCTACTTCCGTCCCCATTCGGATCATATCCCGTAGTTTCGTATACTTTTACTCCCCAACGGTTGTAAACTTCAACGCGATTATTTGGGTATTTTCGAATGTTGTCAATAATGAAATAATCGTTTTTACCATCGCCATCTGGTGTAACCAAATTATAGATCACCACATCTCCATCGTGAATCCAATCTTCTTTCACTGTTGCAAGGGTGAAGTAACCAAAGTCTTTTATAGTCGTTGGCGTTGTCACCGTTCGCGTAGACATGTCGACTACTCCTCCTTCGTCAACCCAAAGTTGTTGTTTATCATCCCAGCGAACAATATGCAATTCTCCTTCTGGGTCTTTTACCAAATCTGGCGGTGTGGTACGATCATCCCAAGTAAGGCTCAAAATCACCGTTTCCGACCCTTTTAGTTTTGCATCTAACTTCCAATATTCTTTATCATTGACTTGCTTGATCACCCCCGTTGTATTTTTGCGCGTAGCAAAAAATGCCTCATCTTTTACTCGATATTGTGCCACAATGGCATCTTTTATGTCTTTCGGTGCACTGATAATCGCTGGACGAAAAAGGGCCTCATCCCCGATGGGATACTCAAAATGTTCTTTTCCTATTTTTTCCACCATTCCTTCAGCATGAGACTGATCGCTAACATTCATCGTTTTAGCACCCTGTTGAAAACTCAACATCCCCACTGATGATTGGTGAATCGGATCAATCGTTTCGTCTATTCGTATAATTCCATCTTGAAAATCTAGTGTTCCAAAAACGCCTATATTATTTTTTAGATCAAAAGCCAAAATAGGTGTCGAATTATTCAATTCTACATCGAAAAAATCGGAAAGCGCTTGGCCACTGATCAACTGCTTACCTTCTTCTTTTCCCAAACGTGTAAAAATTGCCTTACTCGTTTTTCGATGACTTGTAAAGGAATAAAAACCGTCATTGTTAAAATTTCGAAAATAATAGACGGTTCCATCATTAATCAATTCAGCACTTTCTGTATTGGTAAAATCAAAGTGAGTCGATACAATTTCATTGGGAGAAACGAACAGGACTCCTGTGTTTGCAAGTACTTGCTGTCCTGTATCTTGCGCTTGTCCAATAAATCCAGAAAGACCAATAACGAGGCATATAGTATAATGTGTATGTTTCATTTTTCTAATTTTTTTAACCTGTAAATTAATCATTTTATTTGATTTTTGGAATTTTAATTTACTTTCCAAAAGGACCATTCTGTGCCATTAAAAACACACAACATTTTGGATTCCGTATCAAATGCCATCGTTCCTGCTTTTGGACTTAAAATATTCAGGTGCGGACTTTCCATTTTAGGCAAGACCATTGCTTTTGTAGTTGATTCTAAAACTAATACACCTGATGCGGTTGATGTACGACTTCCTATAACGGTTGGTTTTGCCTCTGCATTTTCACCAAAGGCTTGTTGAATACTCAAATCCACATTTCCTGTATTAATGGATAGATCCACCCAAGTGGCCTCTGTTCCTGCTTTGTAGTACTTTACTTTTTTATCGTTAGAGTCAAAGATCAATGTTCCTCCAACAGGTGCAGTAACATCCGATTCTTTGGTCACCCAAGGTAAAATAATTCCTCTATTTTCATTGGCTTTAAAGTCTAGGATAACATCCGTTCCTTCCACTGTTTTTTTTCCTATTGACGTCTGTCCTACAGCTGAAAAAATACCAAAGCACGAAAATAAGGTGAGGAAAATAAAGTGTTTATATCTCATATTTGTCATAGCAATTTTAATTTAGTTTAGTGGAAAAAAGCGTGGGTTATTGCCTCTTCTTTTTTCCACTTTGATTAACTATTCATCCACACATCCTTGATCTAAACAGCCCCATTGGGTTCCGTTATACATCTTCAGACAGTTTATTGTTGTATCGTAAACAAGCATTCCTTCAACTGGGTTCAATCTTTCAATTTGCACTGTTGTTAAGCGCGTGATTACCAATCCTTTTGTTTTTGATTCTAATACAACAAACGCATTTCCGCGATTTGGTATCCATGTTTTATCTGGTCGTTGTAGTGTTGTTACAGCCAAATACCCTGTTGAATCTAAGATATCTCCTCCATCTCCTTCTACAGGATCGTAATAACAAACAGTACAGTATTCAACCTCTAATGATCCATACACTTCTGATGTTGTTGCATTCAAACACAAATCATCTGATTCATTCAACAATTCAAAATCAATGTACAAAGCGGTTTCTTTCTGTCCGAGTGCAGGATTTGACGGATCTATATCTTCCATTACAATTCCAGCTTGATTTGGTGCTTTTACTTTAAACGTAAGGGTATGTTCACCTGGAGGTAATACAAACTCTTCAATAATCAAACTACCTACCTCTGACGTATCCACGATTACGGAACCACCAAAGTTAAGAGAGGCTGAAGTCAGGGAATTATTTACGTACGTAAACTCTTCATTGTAATTAAACTCAGCCATCATATCGCTAATAGTAAACGCATTAGGGTTCTTTACTTTAACTGATACTGTAACCACATCGTTTTCAACATAACATCCTTTATCTGTGAGAGCACTTACCACTTCAACTGGTAAAGGTCTTTCTGTTGGATCACCTGTTGCTAAGGTTCTCGTCGGTTCACAACCCGTTGATAAACGATCACAACTCAATAGTTCTACTGTTCGAGGTGGACCATCCACTGGTTGATAAGATAATTTACCGCGATTTTCATAAACTCCTTCTACAGCATCCAAATCAAAAATAGCTTTTGCTCTGAACGTTAGCGTGGAAGTTCCTGGCACCTCTAGGTTGTCGATTTTCAAGGTACTTCCCTGGGCATAATTATTAATTGTTGCCTCTGTTACTGCTGAATCATCAATAGATAAAGATTCTCCTACCCATTTCATTCCCGCTGGTAAAACATCGGAGAAGTTCACTTTATAAGGTGCACAATTCACGTTTGAAATGCGGAACGTATACGTAGCCTCTTCACATAGTAACATTTCTGGTGGGCCTTGTTTTGTAAAGATTAATCCTTCTTCATTTGGTTCGGGCGCAGGTGGTAGACAATAAAAATCCATTGGTCCAATACCCATGCGCATATTACCTGCTCCAGCTCTTCCTGTAAAGGTGTGTACAACATAGATTTTCTCTACAGGTACATCAAATTCCACATACATTCTACCTTTTGGTGAAGCATAGCTAGAGGACTTATTTCCTCTTGCATGATCTCCTTCAATGCGATAAGTCGGTTTGGCATGAACATAACTCAAATTAGGCTGGATAATTCCACTTCCACAAACACCGTAGACTTCAATATTGGAGAATCGATTTCCATATCGATCTACTTCAAATATTTCGAATGTACTAGCTGCTGCTTTTAACGATCCATTTTGTTTGAGGGTAACCTCTGTCACCATTTTTTTATCCCCTGTTCCTCTACGTCTGTATTCTCTCAAGGAGCGATAGGTAGAAGGACGAGGGTAACGGCTTCTCAAGGATGAAGGTGATTCTACACTCACTTTTACATCAGCAGTAAAACCATCTCCTAAATTGAATACTTGTGCTGTAGCCCCTTTTGCCCAACTATTTTTAGTAAATTCCAATCGTTTTACGCCTTGAAAATCACAAGATTCACAAATTCCAGGTAAGGCTTTTGCAGCAAAAGTAAAATAGGTATAACGATCTTTAGGGAATTTATAATTGGCCTGATGTCCATCGTAGATAAAGTCCATTGGAATTACTTGATCCCAATTATTGGCCATAATTTTTGTTGGTGAATCAGCAACTAATAGGAATACTTGCCAGTTTGGACCATTGTAAGGGAAATTGGAATCAGCAGCACGAACTAGAATACTTTGATCAAAGTCTGTGTTTTCAACCATCCAAATTCTTCCACTTATTTTTGAATCTAGCTCTCCACAAATTTGTTGGTTTCCGGCGAATGAAAATCGAGATAAAGAAGCATTATTATGTCCCCAAGTGATGGCAGTCTTATCTTTGATAATTACTCCTAAAGCAGGATCGCTTCCCAATTTAGTTCCTACCCCCATATGTACTATAGATCCGATATCAGTTGATTTTGCTTGGTAGTTGTACAAATCCGCATCATCATCTCGTACGACCGAAGCTACATTATAGTGGAAGTTACTGTTTGCAGCACTATTTCCATTCCAAATGGATGTATTATTAGACAGGAGATAGTTAAAATTTTGAGCCCCTGGATTCCCTAATTTAATTGTAATTGCATATTTAATTCCCAAGTAAGAATTAATTCTTGACTTTTCGTTTGCAGTTAAGACTCCTTCATATAAAATTACTTCTGGCATTACCCCTTGTAAAGTATAGGTCTTGGATGAACTTCCTAAACCTAACATACCGGGTCCATTCATCAATACGTTATTGTATCTATGCGACACAGTCTCTGAATGCCCTCCATCGAACTCAAAGGTTACGGAGTTCCCCACATTCCAATGATATCCTGCAATAGTCGTAGCGCCTGTATTAAACAATCGACTTGGGCTATTACTCAAACCTGTTGATCCAATGCGGCCTAATCCGTCAATGTTATTTGCACTTCCTCTATACACCCCAAAAGAAGGTCTTCTTGCGTTTGTTGCGATTGTTTGCTGACCAAAACCAATAAAATAGGATCGTGTAGAACTTTCAAAGTTATGATTCACTACAGCATAGAAAGCGACATCATTGGGTACTGCTTTTGACATAGCAGCTTTATCAGTGATCATATAATCTTCCCATTTTCTAAAGTAAGGTGTTGGGTGGAAGTTTGTTCGCTCTTCATATTCCAAGTACAACGGTGCAGAGCCATTTGCTCCTCTTTTTCTATACGTCGTTCCCATACCTGAGTGGTCTACCCAGTTTACCACCTCTCCTCTATTATCAAGAGTCAGCGTGTTTTTCTTTGACGCATTCAACCACATTCTCAACCCATTACTTACCCCACCTGGTGCAACAAATTCAGAGGTAAAACCGATGTAATCTCCATCGTTGATAACCACATCTTTCGCCACTCCATCCACTACTTTATAAATGCGCGATTGGCTTGGTGGAAAATTGGGATTCGTACTCACTAATAACCACGTTCCTATTCCAATCCTTGCATTAACAGTGAAAGAAGATTGACCAGTTGCTTTGGCTCTTAATTTATAATTAAATAAAGTCGTTAATTTTTCTTGTTTCACCACTCCAGTTACTGGATCTGTATGGACTTGCAACGTATAGTTCATAAAATTCGTTCCAGTTGTATAACTATACGAGGTACTTCCATCCATTCCATTTCCACCGAACATCAGTGCATTTTTATCAGGAAATGTAGCGAGGTTTTCCGCATTAACTTCATGAAAATCACCCAACGAAATAGATAAAGCAGGATTGTCTGTACTCATGGCTTGTTTCTGATACAATCCACTGCTATCATCTCTAGCAATTCCGAAAATATCAGTATTATATTCTGTATAGCCTGGTAGAATTCCACTGTAAACTAACGTTCCATTAGACAACACATAATTTTGTGTCGAATTTAAACTGACTCCATACTTAATGGCTAGATGGGTGTTAATTTTTATTAATTCATCGTTTGTTAAAAACACACCGGAAGAACCTGCAGGTTTAGATAAAACAATGACTTCCATAATCTCTCCATAGTAGTTATCCGTACGTGATGTTCCATCTGAAGTATTTCCAATTACACTTTTACGTGCTGTACCATACATTGTACGACCTGTCATTGTTGTTGTACTTGCCAATCCGTTCAGGTATTGTCGTTGGTTGGTTCCCGTCTTGTTAGGCATCATCGCTATTCCAATTCCATAGCCATTGGTTTGGGTATGAAAAAGATTTGCGCCACCTCGTGTTCTATGCCATAATTTAGTTGCATTGGAACCCGTTCCTCCAATCCAACCATAATTATCCCCACCACCACTGGCTAGGGTAAAAACAGTTGCATTATTTGATGATCCTGTATAAGCATCATTATCTAAACGAGAAACCCAAATAACAAAATACGAACGATTCCCATCCACTTGAAAATTGGTAAGTGATTCTAATTTTCTTCTTTCATTAGTCTCATCCGTAGCATCTTCATCCTTATAGAATTCAACAGAACCATGAAAGTTCATCGCTGATTTAATATAACGAGGATAAGACCCTGTTGTATTACCAAAATGTCTCGTATTACCTGATTTATCCATCCAAGCTGTAACATTAGCTCCATCAGCGATGGTAGCTGTTGAGCTCAACACTTCATCAGCAGATAACCAATATTCTATGTTTACTCCTGTAACTCCTCCTGGTGTTTGCCCTATAACCAACATAGCGCTCAGGAAAAATACTAGTATATATAATTTTCTCATATAGCTGTTCCATTTAATTCTTCCTGAAAAGCAATTTTCAGGAAGAAGTTAATTACTCAAGTTGATTATTTTTTTTCGATCAATTTTTCTATAAGCTCTAAGCGTTTTGCAACTGCTTCTTGTTCTTTTTTCAACTGATCAATTTGTTCTTGTTGCTCAATTGTATGCAAGAACAATTCTTCTACTTTTTCTAATAATTCAACAGATAAATTAGTTAAGTCAAAACCATAGCCTCCCTCATTTTGGCGTAAATCACTAATTGGAGTTACCCCTGGCAAGTGATGGTTCTCTTTTACAAATCGAGCTATATCTGTTAACGTATTAAACTCGTACGTCAATTTGATATCTGAGCTTCCTGTAAAATATTTCTCAAACACATAATCCGCATATACTGAGTTGGTGGTGAAGAATTTACCTGTTGTCACTACATCTCCTGCCACAAATAATTTTGCCGTTGGGTCTGTAGCTGGAATCTGACTTGCTCCAATCGCTACTGTACCCGTTTGGTAAATGTTTTGTGTATTCAACGTTGCAACTGTAGTTGATCCTTGTACCAACCATGGCGAAGCAGCTACTGTCGATTTATCTGCCCAACCTGGAACATTACTAGCGTTTGTTACCAATACTTGATTTGGTTCTGGAGAATCGGCAATATCTTCTGGAAGTATTGTTCCATCTTTGATATGTGTCGATGTTACTCCTCCATCTGCCACTTTAATACTTGCTTCTTTTAATAAAGTCGCAGGGCCATCTGTTACTGTAATTGATGTATCAGATTTCAACTCTTTACCAGATATAACCTTAGTTACATCAACATCTGGTGTGCCTGGTACCCAAGAAGTTCCATCAAACACCAAGGCTTGTCCATCTGTAACTGTTGTGGCAACTACTGGATTTCCTTGAATTTTAGATAAAATTGTTGCTCCTGTTGCTCCCGTTACATCTCCAGCTAAGGTTGCTCCACCTAAATCAACTTCTTCTTTCGTTCCGTCATCTTTGATGTAATAATATTTGTTATTCGTTACATCGTAGTACACGTTTCCGTATTTATCTTTTAACTGATTAATTACTTCTGTAATAAACGCTGTGTTACCCGCAATTTCTTTTGCGTCTAACTGTACTTTGTTTCCGTCAGAATCTGTTACCGTCAACATATCACCGTCTAACGTAAAGCTAGTGTTGGTGGTGTTGATGGAAGACCAATCAATCGTACCTTCGGTTCCATCGTCTTTGATGTA